>JAQUSR010000001.1 GCA_028710155.1 Bacteroidales bacterium
AAAGAGATTTGTGTAATTTTGCTCCGTTAAAAAAGTAGATGAAATTTTTGATGATTTTGAAGGCAAAATTTTTTCTATTTTTATGATTGATAAATATTTATAGATATAAATTCTTTTAATAAAAGAGAATAAAAAGATGTTTTTTTATCAAAAAAAATGAAAAAAATGCACCTTTTTAATGTGTAAAAAAATAAAAAATGATAATAAATTACAAGCGTATGAAAGAAAAAAGACTTATCAAAAAGCTATGCATGGTTGCATTGATTTGCTTAGGCATAGCAACGTCTGCACAAGGGCAAGATTTTTTGCCTTTTGTTAATGATAACTATGCAGGTATAACAGGTGTCTATCTTAATCCTGCATCTATAGCCAATTCGCGTTATCGCGTAGATGTAACATTGTTCGGCGCATCGGTCAATCGTTACAATAATTTTCTGTCTGTTGATAGAAAATATTTAAGAAACTATTATTTAAATCCTAATGGTAGTTTTGAAGCTATAGATGGAACCACAACTACATGGAAAGATGTAGATGCCAGAAAAGAAGGTTTTTTGAAAGAACGTTTAAATGGCGTAGATAAATGGTTGAATGAAGGTGTTCAACTTCAAGCTTTGAATTTTATGGTCTCCATCAATCCTAAATGGGCAGTCGGTTTTACAGCTCGCGGTCGTCAAAATGTTAGCATTAACAACGTTTCTGAAGTTTTTGCTCATTCAGCCTTCAACGATATGAAAGTTTATGACTATTGGTATGGTAATTCGGGCGACCGTTATTATAATACAAATATGAGCATCAACATTCACAGATGGGCCGAATACGGTTTGACCGGTGCCGGAGTTCTTTGGCAAAACGATGAACATATGATTAAAGGTGGTGTTACCCTTAAATTATTACAAGGTTTAGGTGCCCTTTACATCAATTCGAAAATGACAGGAATTGAGATTTATGATGATCAAAATGTTGGATTCTATAACGAAGAAGGTACGGGTACCTCTTTTGGTTATGGAACCTCCGGAGATATGAGTAAACTTTCATTAAATACTGCTTCCAAAAGTATGGGATTCGGTTTCGATCTCGGCTTTATTTATGAATGGCGTCCCAATTATAGAGAATATCTCTATGATATGGATGGACAAACAGATTTAGAACGTAAAGACCTCAATAAATACAAATTGCGTATCGGTGTCTCTTTAACCGATGTTGGAAGTTTGAAATATGTAAAAGGTAATGGAAGCCAAGATTTTAATTTGAACGGATCTCAAAATATTTCTTCTATTAGCGATAATTTTAATATTTTCACCAATGCTTTCATTAAAATAGACCAAATTGATCAATTTACTGAAGGTGTCAACCAAATTGCTGATAGCACTTTTGGCGATTCAGAATACAGAATGCGTCTTCCTATGAGTTTATCAATGCAATTTGATTATAACATTTGGGATCATTTTTATGTAAACTTAACACCGTATTTTGCATTAAGACAAATCAATAATACCAATATTAAAACTCATGGTTATACCATTGTCAGTTTAACTCCACGCTACGAAAGAAAATGGTGGGGCGTTTCTCTCCCGTTACAATATAACCAATTAGTATCTTATAAATTTGCAGTAGGCTTAGGTTTACGTTTAGGTCCGGTTTGGGTTGGTACTGGTGATATTGTTAATACCTTTATTAAGAAAAACACTATGGGCTCCGATTTCCATTGTGCATTAAAAGTACCTATCTTATATGGTCCACCGCAAGATCGTGATGGTGATAAAGTTTCTGACAAGAAAGACGAATGTATCGACGAACCGGGTCCATGGGAAAGAATGGGCTGCCCATTACAAGATCGTGATGGTGATGGTATTGTGGATGACGAAGACGAATGTCCGGATGTTCCAGGCGTTCCTGAATTCAACGGTTGTCCTGATACTGACGGCGATGGTATTCCCGATCATTTGGATGATTGCCCCGATGTATTCGGTTTAGCAGAATACAAAGGCTGTCCTGATACTGATGGCGATGGTATTCCCGACAATATGGATGATTGTCCTGACGTATTCGGTTTAGCAGAGTTTAAAGGCTGTCCGGATTCTGATGGTGATGGTATTCCTGATAATTTGGATGATTGTCCGTTAGAACAAGGTCCTAAAGAAAATAATGGTTGTCCGGTGGTTATTCCTGTTGATTTTGCTTACTTAATTCAATTTGAAGTATACAAATCAGATATTAAAGCTGAATCATTTGAACACTTAGATAAATTAGTTCAAATCATGAACGATAATCCGGATTACAATGTGAAAGTCGATGGTTATACGGATGTTTCCGGTGGCGATCATATTAACATACCTTTGTCGCAAAAAAGAGCCGACGCTGTTAAAGACTACTTAGTGAAAAAAGGTATTTCTGCCGACAGAATCGAAGCAAAAGGTCATGGATCTGCTAATCCGATTGCTCCAAACGATACGCCTGAAAACAGAAATCTTAACAGACGTACTGAAATTAACTTGATTCAAACTCGTTAATCATAGATTAGATTAAAAAAGCTGCTCATCGAGCAGCTTTTTTTTTGATATATGTTGTCAATTATTACAACAATTCGGTCTTTTTTTAATGATTATTAGTAATAAAAATTGTATAAAAGTATTTGGTTTTGGAGCAAATGATCAAATAAAGGCTTTAGAGAGTATCGAAAATCAACAAGAAATTAGTATTCAACAAAATACAATTGAAACATTATCACAAGATAAAGAAACGATAGATGAATGAAAATTAGAGTAAACTACGTATAGGAATAATCAAATGTTCTTTAAATTTTTCCCATCGACTGCGATTTGTCCAATGTTCCATATCGAATGATTCCGATTGTTCTAAGGTTTCATAAATATGCGATTGAAGTTGTTGAATGATTTCTGATTGTTGACCGATGGCAACTATTTCGTATTGATGGCGAAAACTTCGATAATCAAAATTTGAGGAGCCGATAGAAAAAATCTTTGAATCAATCATTAACAATTTAGCATGTAAATTATTTGGTTTAAATAATCGAATATCTGCACCCATTTCATATAATGGTGCTATGTAACGATCTCGAAGAATATCTACAGCTTTAACATCAGAGTGTTTAGGAGTAATGACGACGATTTTGACCCCCCTTGCTATTGCTTTTTCCATAGCAAAACGCAACGAACTACTTGGAAGAAAATAAGGACTTTCAATGAAAATGTTTTTTTTAGCCTGATTTATCAATTCAATGTATCTTTTTTTGACTAAAGAACGCTTCGTAGATGGAATATCGCGAACAATCTCAAAGTTTTCGGTGAACAAAGATCCTAATCTGCGTTTTTTTTGCGGCATGATGATGGTCTTTGCTGCAACAAATTGATAATGAATTATTCGTGAAAGTTTTTGAGCAAAATGAACATCTTTTGAACGTAGCATCAATTCTCGCCAAGCTAAGTTGTAATCAGAAATATTGGCTGAACCGATATAAGAAATTTTGTTATCAATTGTGAATATTTTTCGATGATCACGATGATGTGATTTGATGATAACATCCCAATTAAAAGTAATGTGAGCTTTATCCCAAATGCGTAAAAGCCCGCCCGATTCAACAAATTCTTTAAAAAAAGTATTGGCGTGTGGTGTCCCCCAACCATCAACTAATATTTTGGTGTGAACTCCTCTTTGAACTGCTTTAGTAATTTGAGCCAGTATGCGTTTTGAAAAATGATCATCATGAAATTTGAAAACTTCAATATAGATTGTTTTTTTTGCATTGTCAATATCGGCTAACAATGAATTGTAAAACAACATCATATCGTCAAATATCTGATAAGGTTCTTGAATGTTGACCATCATCGAAAAATTTTCGTTGAACAATAAATTCCTAATCTTTCAAAAATATGTCCTTTTTCTCCAAAGGACGTCTCGCTTCTTGCCATTGAAAACCACGCAATTTTTTATATTCTTCTGGAAATTCTTTTTTCGGAAAAGTGGTGGCTTTGGCGTCTTTTATATATGTAACACTTTCAAATTCATTATCTTTTAATAAAATATAAAGCAAAGACGAAGAGGCTTTATCGATGCCGATTAAACTTTTTTCATCGTCTCGAATGTAATACACCGATTCGGCATTTCCAATGGATGTTATTCTTTGTATTTCATTATCTTTGAATAAAGCAATAACAGTTTTTCCTTTAACTTGATTGTAATTTTTTAAAGTATCAATGGCGATTACAAAGGCATTGTGATAAAAAATCATGGAATCAATGGTTTGTTTACTGATAAACATATAAATTGAGTCGGAGGTCATTTGATTTTTTTCTGACCATAAAATAGGTTTGCTATACATTCGAATGGTAGAATCGGATGCTACATAAATTAAAGAATCACAAGCACCTTGCAAATCTGTACGGAAAAATTTTGTGTGATGAAAGGTGGAAATGTATTGAATTTTTTCGGATGTGTCAATTTGAATAAAAAAAGTATCGGCATGAAGAAAGAGTGAATCTTTTTCATCAACAAAGACGGCTACTGCACTATCTATCACAAAACCAAATCGTTCCGATCTATGGTATTCTGCATAATTTCCTTTGATAGTAATTTGTTCAACAGTATCTGTAGCAGAAATATTTCCAAAAGAATAGGCAATTTGTGTCAAATGGTCATAATAAGCACTATCACAATAAGATATTTTTGTGGATTCAGTAGCACAAACATTGATATATAAATGTGCGTCGTCAGTTTCTGTATTATACCAACCTTTTTCGCAATAAGAATATCGCTCTTCTCCAATGATTTCTGTTGGACCGAGAATAGTGGCAATATTAGTTTCTGTATTATATAATAAGGTGTCGGACAGTAAATGATAGGCACTATCCATTAATAAAACATTTTTTTGGAAATGAAACTCGTTGAAGTCGGAAAAATAAAAACCTATGTCGGAAAAGAGTTGTTTTTCTTCATCGATGATTTTGCCTTTTTTGGGATAATATGCGTAATTATCGTTTCGAAAATAATCTAACGAATCGGTATAAAGTGTCATTGTGTTATCTTTCAAAACTACTTCGTTTCGGGCATTGGCAATTCGTGTATTACCGTTATAAATTAATCGTCGGCAAAATAAATGGATGGTATCGTTCATTATAAGATGCACTTTTCCGAAAGCTTCAAGACTATTTTGAGCATTGTAAAAATAAGCGGAATCGCAATATAAAAAAGCACTATCGTGTTGAAATATAACATTATCAAGCATCCTTGTGCGACGGGTACTCGACTCATCAATCGCAATATCGGCATTAATAATGTTGATTTTCTTGGTCTCTTGTGCGTTTAAATAAATGACACTGATTCCCAAATAAATAAGTAAAAAAAATATTTTTTTCATTTGATTATTGTCGGTGCAAAGGTAACTTTTTACTTCTTATCGTCAAATAGTCATTTTCGAAGATAGGGAAAGGAAATATTTCTTCTTGAATTTGTGCAAAAAAATGACTATCAATTAATTGATAGTCAAATATTGATGGTTTGTGATTTTTTTTATTACAATTGCACCAATTTTTCGACCGATTAATTAGTGCAAAATGAGAGAATCAATTTAGATGGAAAATTTTCTTTGAATAATATCGAAAAGGCGTTTATAGGCGGAAGAAGTACTATCCCAATTTTTCTTCGGTTTCGTTTTTTCAACAAAATCCCATGCGTCTAAACCATCTTCGAATTGATCTAATTCTTCAATAAATTGATTGTATGAACTGATATTTCCTTTAAACAATTCATTAATAAAAGTAAAACGATCGTTGATTCCGATAGCTTTTTTTAGATCCAATAATGGTGTTTGGGCAATTTTTGATAAAAGAGTGTGATCTTCGGTTTCGCGAGCCAATTTCTCCACAATTGAATTGTTGTCTTCTTGAAAGGTCTCTGCTACAATTAACGGTTCTTGAGAAAGTGATGACATCTTAGGAGGTAAAGACGTTTCAATGGGTGTTTCCTCAACAAGGTCAGATTGCACTTCATCATGATGTTCAGTTGGTGTTGAATATATTTCTTCGCTTGTTGGTGGCTGATTCCAAATAACATTAGGAATGGATGGTTCAACTTTCGGTTCATCTATAATAGTTGATTCTTCGCCATGTGAAGGTTCGTCTTGTATTTGTATCGGTGCACTATCTGTGGAATCATCATTATCTGTAGCTGTTTCAGATGAAGAAGCTTGTGTTTCTTCGTTTGTGGCAACGTTTTCGGTGGGTGTTGCAAGATTTTCGGATGAAGAAACTTGTGATTCTTCGTTTGTGACAACGTTTTCGGTGGGTGTTGCAATATTTTCAGATGAGGTTTCCGTAGAAGCTAAAAATGTTAAAACGTTTAATTTGTCGTAGGCAATTTTTAGATAATCTTTTACTAAATCAACTTCAAGAGTTGAAAATTTTTCTGGATTTTTTACTAAAACATCTATTTGAAGATGCGCAATTTTAAGAATATCAGAGATTTGTAATAAGGTTTGTTGTTGATCCATTTTTTTTATAACTTGATAAATTTTGTATTAATTATTTTACTTTTGTACAATTTTAAAAGTTGGATAAAAGTACAACATTTTGATAATACAAAATTCATGTTTATAGAAAAAAATATCAACAATTCTGATAAAAAAGGTTTTATTGAAATTATCTGTGGATCAATGTTTTCCGGAAAAACAGAAGAGTTGATTCGGCGATTAAAACGTGCTAAAATTGCCAAACAACGTGTCGAAATTTTTAAACCGGCAGTAGATATTCGTTACGATGAAAACGATGTGGTCTCGCACGATGAGCATAGCATCAAATCAACACCGGTGGCTTCGGCTTCTGAAATTTTGTTTTATTCCGGCGATGCGGATGTTATCGGTATCGACGAAGCCCAATTTTTTGATCAAGAATTGGTAGATGTTTGCAATAAATTGGCAAATAGTGGAATACGTGTAATTGTTGCCGGCTTGGATATGGATTATTTGGGAAACCCGTTTGGTCCAATTCCTTCGCTATTGGCTACAGCTGAGTATGTTACCAAAGTTCATGCTATCTGTATGGAATGTGGCGGTTTGGCACAACACTCGTATCGGACTGTTACTGACGACAAATTGGTTTTGTTGGGCGAAACCGATCGCTACGAACCTTTGTGCAGAAGTTGTTTTCAGAAAAAAATGAAAAACGAAACCAAAAAATAAAATTCGTGAAGATTATTGTTTAAAATCTACACATTTTGAGCGAAATATGCAAAATGTCTTAGAAAATTTCTTAAAAAATTATCCGCAAGTAAATGTAAATCAAAACTTTCTGCTAGCAGTGAGTGGTGGTATGGATTCAACGGTATTGGCGGAGCTTTTTTTTCGGGCTAAATGGCATTTTTCGATGGCCCATTGCAATTTTCATTTACGCGGCTCTGATTCCAATCGCGATGAACAATTTGTGCGTCAATTAGCTAAAAAATACAACGTCCCTGTTTTTGTTCAAGAATTTGATACTCTAAATTTTGCAGAAATGCAAAAAATCGGTATTGAAGAAGCAGCCCGAAAACTTCGCTATGCGTGGTTTGACGAACTTATGAACAATAATCATTTCGATTGGTTGGTGACGGCACATCATCAAGACGATTCGATAGAAACTTTTCTGCTTAATTTGCTTCGTGGTACCGGATTGAGCGGTTTACACGGTATTTTGCCGTTGCGAGGTCGGTTGATTCGCCCGCTTACAACCGTTACACGTCAACAAATTGAACGTTTTGCTAATGACAATCAATTATCACATTGTGAAGATGTTACTAATTCTGATATTCAATTTACCCGCAACAATATTCGCAGTCGGTTGGTGCCGTTTTTGAAAGAAATTCAACCGCAATTTTCATATTTGATGGGCAATACCATTGAACATTTGCAAGGCGTTGAAAAGATTTATCAAAAAGCTATTCAACAGATTTGTAATGAAATAGTTACAAAAAAACAAAATTCCATTGAAATTGATATTGAAAAATTGTTGAAAACCGAATCGCCTTCAACGGTGTTGTTTGAAATTTTGTCTCCGTTTGGATTTAATAGCTCTGTTATCCAATCAATTACAGAATCATTGACAGGGAATTCCGGAAAAATATTTTATTCTGATAAATTTCAAGCAATAAAAGATCGTACAACGTTAATTGTCAGTAGAATCAGCAATGATGTTTCTTCTGTTTTTTCGATTGAAAAAAATCAAAATAGAGTGGATTTTCCTGTTTCATTAACCATTGACATTCAACAAAATGATGATAATTTTATTCTACCGAAATCGAAGGAAATTGCCTGTTTTGATGCCGATCAACTAAAATTTCCGTTACAACTACGTCATTGGAAACAAGGCGATTTTTTTGTGCCGTTTGGTATGAAAGGTCGCAAAAAGTTGAGCGATTTTTTTTCGAACAATAAGTTTTCGTTGCTTGATAAACAACAAGTTTGGTTGTTATGTTCGGGCTACGATGTGATTTGGATTGTGGGTTGGCGAATGGATAATCGTTATCGTGTAACCACCGAAACGAAACGAGTGCTAAAAATGGAATGTTTGAATAAATAGTAAAAATTAATACATAATAAGATATGGCAACCGAAAAAAAATTGTTTCTGTTAGACGAGATGGCGTTGATTTACAGAGCTTTTTATGCTTTGAACAAAACACCGCGACTGACTTCCTCGGGAGTGAATACCTCTGCCATTGTTGGATTTTGTAATACATTGTGGTCGATTATAAGCAAAGAAAAACCCACACATTTAGCAGTAGCTTGCGATGCGCACGCACCCACTTTTCGGCACGAGGAATTTTCAGATTATAAAGCCAATCGGCAAAAAATTCCGGAAGAAATTATCGATTCTTTGCCGTGGGTGGACAGAATTTTGGATGCTATGAACATTCAAAAATTGATTTTGCCGGGGTTCGAGGCTGACGATATCATCGGAACCTTTGCCCGTAAAGGAGAAGAAGCCGGCTTTTCGGTGTATATGGTGAGTATGGATAAAGATTTGGGACAATTGATAACCAAGAATATATATCTTTATAAACCGGGGCGAACAGGTGATTCTGTGGAAGTTTTGGGCGAAAAAGAAATTTGCGAAAAATTTAGTGTAGAAAATCCCTTGCAAATCATTGATTTATTGGGACTTTGGGGCGATGCATCCGATAACATTCCGGGCGTTCCGGGCATTGGCGAAAAAACAGCGAAAGACTTGCTCAAACAGTTTCCTTCTATTGAATCGCTGATCGAAAATGCCGACAAAATCAAAAATCCGCGAATGCAACAAAAAATGAAAGATTTTGCCGAACAAGCATTGTTTTCCAAGAAGTTGGCAACCATCATAACCAATGTTCCCATGGCTTTTAATGAAGAAGAGTTGAAGGTAGTTGCCTTTGATGAGCCGAAGTTGCGTGCGGTTTTGGAGGAATTGGAATTTAAAAGTTTTGCAACTCGTATTTTCGGAGCTTCAAACAACGTCCCGCCAACTATTGTTCAGTCACAACCAACTTTTTCCGGACAAGGTGATTTGTTTGGTCAACAAGGTGATTTGTTTGGTCATCAGGGCGATTTGTTTTTGGATGCTCCATCAAGCCGATTTAAAACGTTGGAACAGGTGCCGCATGTTTATAAGGTGGTTAAAACTAAAAAAGAAGCGGAAGAATTACGAGATATTTTATTGTCGGTCAAAGAGTTTGCTTTTGATACAGAAACTACCAGCACCGATGCTTATGCCGCTGATTTAGTAGGATTTTCGTTTGCAACGGAAGCCGGTAAAGCGTGGTTTGTTCCTGTTTCTGAGCTGTATGAAGAGTCGAAAGAGATGGTTCAAATTTTCAAGCAACCGCTTGAATCTAAAACAATTGTAAAGATCGGACAAAATTTAAAATATGATATAGCTGTGATGCGTTGGTATGGAATTCGTGTTGCCGAACCTTTGTTTGACACCATGATTGCACACTATTTGATTCAGCCGGAATTGCGGCACAATATGGATTCCATCGCAGAAAAATTCTTGGAATACAGTCCGATAACGATTGAAACGTTGATAGGCTCAGGACGCAGTCAGTCCAACATGCGGTTAGCGTGGAAAAAATCGCCGGACAAGGTTGTCGAATATGCGTGTGAAGATGCCGATGTTACATTCCAATTGAAAAACAAGTTGTTACCGGAATTGGAAAAAGCCGATTTGACTCGATTGTTTTATGAAATAGAAATGCCGTTGGTGCCGGTTTTAACATCGATGGAGTGGGAAGGCGTGAAAATTGATACCGAATCGTTGAAAATATTTTCAGAACAACTGACTTTGAATTTGCAAGAACTTGAAAAAGAGATATTTCAGTTAGCCGGAAAATCGTTTAACATTGCTTCTCCGAAACAATTGGGAGCCGTTTTGTTTGACGATTTGAAGATTGCCGAGAAGATGAAAAAGACGAAATTAGGACAATATGCCACCGGCGAAGAGGTGTTGCAAAAATTACGTTTCAAACATCCAATCGTTAACAAAATATTGGATTTCAGAGGTTTATCAAAATTGCGTTCCACCTATACCGATGCGTTGCCATTGTTAATCAATAAACGAGACGGAAGAATACATACATCTTACAATCAAACAGTTACATCGACAGGACGATTAAGCTCTACCAATCCTAATTTGCAAAATATTCCGGTAAGAACCGAATTGGGTCGCGAAATCAGGAAAGCGTTTGTTCCTCGTGATGAATCATTTACATTGATGGCTGCCGATTATTCACAAATAGAACTTAGATTGGTGGCATGTATCAGTCAAGATAAAACAATGTTGGAGGATTTTAGAAAACATGCTGATATTCATAGTGCTACAGCATCAAGAATTTATGGAATTCCTTTGTTTGAAGTTACTCGTGAGCAACGCCGTAACGCAAAATCTGTGAATTTTGGAATCATTTATGGAATTTCGGCTTTCGGATTGTCTGAAAATATCGGAATTTCGCGTAAAGAGGCTGCCGAAATCATCGAACAATATTTTGAAAAATATCCTTCTATCAAACGCTACATGGAAAATCAAATTGCTTTTGCACGCGAACACGGTTATGTGGAAACATTAAAAAATCGCAGACGTTATCTTCCTGAAATTAACGCTTCTAACGCCAATATTCGGAATTTTGCGGAACGCAATGCCGTGAATGCACCGATTCAAGGTACTGCCGCCGATTTAATCAAAATTGCCATGATTGATATTTTTCAAGAATTTGAAAAACAACAACTTAAAAGCAAAATGATTTTGCAGGTGCATGACGAATTGGTATTCGATGTTTTTCAACCCGAAATAGAACAAGTGAAAGCCATTGTTCGTGATAAAATGATGAATGCCATGAAGTTGGATGTTCCTTTGGATGTGGATATTAATGTAGGCAATAATTGGCTGGAAGCACATTAATGTATTGCGAGTTTTGTGATGAAAAAATGTTGGAATGAAAACAATATTTTTCTAACAAAATGATGAATTCAAGGTGTAAAACATTGAATTTCTAAAAATATAACTACCTATTAATAGATAGCATGAAATTACATATAGCTATTCCTGTGATGCGAGAACGAGCATGGATTCCGCAAACGATGGATTGTATTGCACAACAATACGATGCAGGTGATTTTTGCGTATATGTATGTGTTAATCAGCCGGATATTTGGTGGGATGATGTAGAAAAACGTGAAGTTTGTTTGGATAACGAAGCAACTTTGGAATGGTTACACAACGAAAATCGTTTTCCGTTAGAGATATTGGATTTTTCGTCGAAAGGGCGGGGGATGAGCGAAAAAAAATCGGGAGTAGGATATGCGAGAAAAGCATTGTTTGACAATATTTTAAACGTTGCATCTTCGAGTGATTTAGTGATGAGTATGGATGCCGACACTACTTTTCGAAAAGACTATTTTCATGCAGTTCGACAACAATTTCAATTGTTTCCGGATCATGTAGCTATGGCAACGCCCTATTATCATTCATTGACGGGTAACGAAAATATGGATCGGGCAATGTTACGATACGAAGTTTATATGCGACTGTATGCGTTGAATCTCACAAGGATAGGAAGTCCGTACAATTTTACGGCGTTGGGATCAGCCATTGTAGTTCCGGTAGGAGTGTTGAAGGCGGTCAAAGGTATTACACCGCGCACTGCAGGCGAAGATTTTTATCTGTTACAAAAATTGCGTAAGTTTGGAAAAATCATTCAAACGTGTTCCGAGAAAGTATATCCTGCAACACGTTTTTCAGATCGAGTAGCATTTGGAACCGGACCGGCTATTTCTAAGAAAATGATTGATTTGCAACGATCTTATCCATTATTTACACCGGATTTATTTGATGCAATTCAACAAACCTATCAACAATTTCCGCTACTTTGGGAAAACGATGTTGCTACACCAATGGACGATTTTTTATTTCGTCAATGGGGAGAACGTTGGTGGATACCGTTGCGAAAAAATTTTAAGACAAAAACACATTTTGTTCGAGCTTGTTACGAAAAAATTGATGGATTAAGAATTTTGCAATTTTTAAAACAGTCGATTCAAGAAACAGATGACAAGAAAAATTTTTTGAAAAATTGGCAATGCCTTTTTGATGGAGAAATGTTATCAGTTGATTTTCAAACAGCAACAATAGATGAATTGCAACGAATTAGAAATCGGTTAGTTACATTGGAAGAAAATCTTCTCCAAAAAAATCATCAAAATAATAATGAAATAAATGAATAAAAAATGATATTAGAAATTTGTGCTAATTCGGTTCAATCAGCAATAAATGCACAAAAAGGCGGTGCACAACGGATTGAGCTATGTCAAAATTTAAATGAAGGGGGAACAACTCCTTCTTATGCCACGATTGAATATTGTGCTAAACAACTGAAACTCAAAACATTTGTTTTAATTCGTCCGAGGATTGGAGATTTTTGCTATTCGGATGTAGAATTTGAAATCATAAAAAAAGATGTAGCAGCTTGTAAAAAAGCGGGAGTTTCCGGAGTTGTGGTGGGCTTTTTACATCCGGATTTAACCATCGATGTTGAAAAAACAGCAGCTATTGTCAAAGAATCATATCCTATGGAAGTAACGTTTCATCGGGCTTTTGATATTTGTAAAAATTGGGAACAATCGTTGGAGCAAATTATTGAAGTAGGATGTCATCGTTTGTTGACTTCAGGACAAAAAAAATCTGCTTTTGAAGGGATGATGATGTTAAAAAATATAGTGCAAAAAGCAAATGGAAGAATACAAGTGATGGCTGGTAGTGGTGTTAATTCGCAAAATGCATTGGAAATTATTACGAAGTCGGGTGTTCAAGAAATTCATGCTTCTTGCAAAAAAAGAATTTGTCAAATATCAGATTATAAGGAAGATATATATTTAGATCGGTCCAATTTGATTTATACGGAAACGGATATCAAAGAGGTTGAAAAAATTCTTAAACAATTGAAAAACAATAAATTTTAAATATTAATAGTTCTTTTACCAACAATCAATCAACAAGATGAAAAAAAGATGGAATTTACTAATGGCATTGATTGCCTGCATGTTGCTTATTGCTTGCAACGAAAATCATTTTATCAATGATGCTGCTTATCGTCAACAGGTAATTAATGATTTTGAACAACGAAAAGAAATGGCTCAAGGACGAGAAAAAGAATTGTTTTCTGTGTTTGATCAGTCGATGACAGAAGAAGAAAGAGAAGCGTTGGAGTTTCTCTATGCGTATATGCCTTATAGCGATTTGGCTGATTATGATGGTGCGTTTTTTATCAATCAAGTGCGATATTCTTTCAAAGCTCGTGATTATTTTTCATGGGGCAAAACGATTCCGGAAGATATTTTTCGCCATTTTGTATTGGTTTATCGAGTGAATAATGAAAATCTTGATACAGCAAGAATGGTGATTTTCAATGAGATAAAAGATAGAATCAAAGGAATGTCGATGTATGATGCCGCTTTAGAAGTGAATCATTGGTGTCACGAAAAAGTAACGTATCGTCCATCGGATGGCAGAACCTCATCATCGTTGGCATCCATCAAAACGGCGTATGGTCGTTGTGGCGAAGAATCGACCTTTACAGTAACGGCGTTGCGTGCAGTAGGCATTCCTGCTCGTCAATGTTATACACCGCGATGGGCACATACCGATGATAATCACGCATGGGTGGAAGTGTGGGTAGATGGAAAATGGTATTTTTTAGGAGCGTGTGAGCCTGATGCTGCGTTAAATATGGGTTGGTTTGCCGTTCCTTCTACACGTTGTATGATGGTTCATTCTAATGCTTTTGGAAAATATAAAGGAGATGAAGAGGTTAATGAGGCTACCGGTTTATTTTCGCGTGTTAATATGTTACCCAATTATACAAATACTAAAAAAATTGTTATTAAAGTAACAGATCAAGCAGGTAAAGCCATTCAAAATGCTACGGTGAAATTCAAATTATACAACTATGCCGAATATTATCCCATTGCCACCGGAACCACTGATGAACAAGGTATTACTTCGTTAACTACCGGATTTGGCGATTTATTGATTTGGGCGAGTAAAGACGATGTATATGAATATGTTAAAATGGATGTGCGAAAGCAAGATTCAATGACATTAATTCTTCAAAAAAATGCAGGAAAAGTATATACAGAAATGTTGGAGATGATTCCGCCGACAGCTCAAAAGCATCATGCTGAGGTAGATCCGCAAAAAATCGCGTTGAATAATCTACGATTACAATATGAAGATTCGTTGCGCAATGCTTATTTAGCTACATTTCCTAAAGAAAATCAAACTAAAAATATGGTCAATGAAAACTTGACACAAGAACAAATTTGGGATTTTGTCAAAAAAAGTGAAGGAAATTATGCAGAAATCATTAAATTTTTGAACAATAATGCTCAAAAAAGAGAAGGATTGTATTTGAACGAATTTTTAAGTGCGTTGTCGGAAAAAGATTTACGCGATGTAGAGGCATCAACGTTACAGCAACATTTAACGTTGTATGATGGATCAATACCGGAAGATGTTTACCTCAAAGGCATTATGCCGGCTCGTATCGGTTTGGAGATGATTCGTCCGTGGCGCACCTATCTTTCAGAACAGCTACTTCCGATCTTTGGTGATAGTTTGAATGTTTCAGTTTTGATGAATTGGATCAAAGAAAACATTAAAGTAGATAAAAATGGCAATTATTTCAATTGTCCAATTTCGCCGCGTGGTGTGTTTGAATTACGCCTTTCCGATGCTCGATCACGTCAAATCTTTTTTGTCGCTGCTTGTCGTTCATTACAAATTCCTGCTTATTTAGATAATGCTACTAATCAATTATTTGTCTATGAAAACGATGCTTGGAATATTGTAACATTTGAAGCAGAAAAAATGCAAAATGCTACCGGAAAATTGATGTTGACTTATGAACAAAACAGCGATGTAAAACCGCAATATTGGATTCATTATACCATTGCAAAGTTTGAAAATGGAGACTTTGTAACATTCGACTATGAGAACGATCCGCGTGTTGCCAATTTTCCCGTAACATTGGATTTGGAGACGGGATATTATATGCTTTCTACAGGCAATCGCTATAGTGATGGAACCACATTGTCTCAATTGGAATTTTTCAATATCACAGAAGGAGAGGTGGTTACGAAGAGTATTACATTACGTACTTTAATACCTCGCGACGAATTTTACGGAACGATGAATATTGATGATACGTTGACGATTGACGGAAAAGAGGTAAAAATATCTGATTGTATCAAAGACAAACAGCTGATACTCTGTTTTATAGATCCAAATCGAGAACCCACAAAACACACTTTAAAAGAAATGGGGCAGTTTAAAACACAGTATGAAACATGGGGCGGAAATTTGTTTTTTGTGATTCCTTCGGATAAAAATAACACACCGTTTGATGCCAAAAAATGGAATCTGCCGAAACAGTCGCAAGTGATTATTGACGAAAATGCAGAATGGATGAATTCAATTTTAAATTCTACCAATCAAGAATTTAGAGATAACTATCCGTTAATTTTTATTGTTAATACTGATGGCGGTTTGATATTCAAAACCGAAGGCTATCGTATTGGCACCGGTGAGTTGATATATAAATCGTTACAAAAATAAAAGTATTTTAAAAAAAACGCCCGCAAGTCATACGACAAGCGGGCGTTTTTGTTTATGTCCATCAATCTTAGATGATTCCCGACACCATGAACGTTGCAGCAACGGCAACGATGGCATACAATTCGGGGAAAACTGCTAAAATTAATGTTTTGCCAAAAACATCATGTCCGTTACCAATGGCAGTAACACCATTAGCACACAATTGTCCTTGACGAAGGGCTGAAATTAATCCCACGAAACCAAGAAACAAACCGCAGCTGAGAATAGCTACAGATTGCAACCATGTGATTTCAGGAACTAAAAAACCTTGCAATAAGAAAAATCCCAAAAATCCATACAGACCTTGAGTTCCGGGCAATGCGCTCAAAACAAGGTAATTTCCGAATGCTTCTGAATTTTTCTTCATGGCTCCAACAGTGGCATTGCCACCATATGTTACGCCAATCGAACTTCCGATTCCGCATAGACCAATCATTAGTCCAATGCCGATGTACGCTACAAGAATAGGTCCCATACTTTTACTTTTTTGTTATTTATTTGATAATTAATTAGTTCTTTTAATAAATTTGATTCAAAAATTATTTTTCAATTTTTTGAAACGGTTCATATTTTCTGCCGCCGCCTTTGAATCCGGCGTTTTTATAAAATTCGACAAACGTCAAACGCATCGGGTGAACAAAAGCGCCCAAACCCGAAATGGCAAAGTTGATGGTGTGTCCGAATAATAAAATGAGAATCATTATCAGCTGACTGACTACCGGAATATCGCCACTCATTTTCATGGCTAAATCGTTGAAAACCAATCCAAGAATGGATCCGGAAAGTCCCAATGCAAACAAACGGATGTAGGACAAAACATCGCCCAATAAGCCGGTTGCCATATTGTAGGCATCCCACAAACCCGACCCGATGTTGACCAACGGATCGTAAAATTTCCGAATCGGGCTGTTGAGTATAAAAACCAACAATGCACCAATGCCCATCACAATATAAAATGTGGTTCCGATACCTGTCAAGTAGTAGGAAATGCCACCACCTAACAACAAAACAATCCATCCGATGGTAGAAACGGCTGCTCCAAATCCGTGCAGTTTTGTTAAGTTAATCACTTTTAAAAACATGCCGAACATGATTTGTACAACACCTATCATCAACGAGAAATTAAATGCAGAAAACCATCCACCATCTTTAAACATGAATCCTTTTAAGCTGTTAACAAACGGAATATCAACATTTAGCAATGGAATTCCAAAGAAAGTTCCGCTGATGGTTCCCATGATGGTTGTTCCCAATCCGATGAAAAATCCGAACCAAAGTACCGATTTCATCTTAGGCAGTTTCTTAGAAAGCAGCAATGCCAAAACAGCTAAAACCATAAACAATCCGTAACCCGCATCGCCCAAACATAAGCCGAAAAACATCACATAGAATGGCGCAAAGAAAGGTGTCAGATCCAATTCCCAATAGGTAGGAATAGAATACATCTCGCCCAAAAACTCAAAAAGTTGAGCAAAAGCGTTGTTTTTCAACTTAATCGGAGGATCGTCTTTGTCGATTTCAGGTTTTGTGGCTTCGTAATAAACACTTTGTCCATCAAGCCAAGAAACGATTTTTGCTTCCAAATTTGTTGGAACCCAACCTTCTAACAACAGTAATTTTTCATCTGCTAACTTATCGGCAGCATCGCTCACTTTGAAAAAGTCGGCAGCCTCTTTGATTTGTTGTAGATATTTTTCCAAGCCTTGAATGGCATTTTTTGCCACATCGTTCAACATTTGCTGTTCTTGAACAATATCATCTTGAATTTGTTGTATCTCTTTTTCAATGTCGGTTTTCGAGAGTTGCGGAAATTGATATTTTTCAGCATCCACAGCCACCTCTTTGCCTTTGGGAAGTATGGTCGTAAAATATGTTACACCGGTGAGTTCGTTGATTACAAATGCATTATAATCTTGTTCCCATTGTGGATTATATTTTCGTGCCGGAGTAGTGAAAAAACGTACATCCCAATTGTTGGATTGAATTTCTTTCAAAGTCGTTTCCGGAAAACCGCCCCATGGATGATAAACAGCATCTTCTTTTTGTAAAGAGACTATCTTTTGTTGTTGATTTTCAATATTTTTAAATGTATCTTCCAAAAAATTGAGTAAATCAGATCCTGCTTTGTCGGAGGCAACAGAATGTGTTGAAGTTGGACGTTTGGAAAGCAATGCAATCATCGCTTTCGTTCGCTTCGACTCTACCAATTTCGCTTTAAGCGTTTCATCTTCAAAACTTTTCTTTTTAGTATGAACATGAACGACGCCTTGGTCGCGCAAATTTTCCAAAAAATGATGATAATCTCTGTGATAAATCAACATCGAGAGTTTTGTCATGGGTGTTATCATGATGCTACCTCCTTCATTTGTCGTATTTTAACAATCTTTTGAGCGGCTTTTGTCAAAGTTTCTTCATCTTCCATCGCACGTTTGATTTTGCGAATGGCATCTTCAAATCCCGGAATTTGTACTTTTTCGTACAAGTTTACTTTTTGTGTGGTTTTTTTTCTGGCTTTGCTCAATAACTCCATCTTACGAACCCAAAATTCGCGTTCTAAAGTTATGTCAATCAACGATTTCATATATTCAACGCCATCCAACATCCAAGCCGGTGCGTTAAAAACGCTGAACGATTTGAGTTGATAAGTGGCTCCTTCATAAATAGGAGTATTGACACCGGCAATTTTTTTAACAGAAAATTTAACATCTTCTACTGACAGTAAATCGGGTTGAAATTCGTTCCACAAACGCAAAATATCGCCCGATTGTAGCAACGTTTGCTCCAATTTATCGTCAAATTCGGCAACTTTTTCTTTCGATCGCTTGACCTCCATCCGCAAAGCCGACTCTTTATTTTTGATGGTAGGCAGCGTTCGAACACGAATCTTGAGCTGTTTCTCAAGCTGTTGCAACGAAGTTTTATTATATTGAAATTTTATAGCCATATTTCGGTTGACTCGTTTATTGTTTCCAATATTTATCAGTAAACTCTTGTTTAATAGCTACTTCCGATTTATTGAAATATTTTCTGAACAACTCCCAAGTTCTATCCAACATTTGATCTACTTTCAAATCTACATCAATGGCTAACAAATCGTTGGAATAGTCTTTGGCGAAGTCGAGCACACGACGGTCGTAGTCGGTCAAATCGAAACCGTTTTCCAATTTTGTACGAGCGTTGGCTGCATCGGCATACAGACGGATGGCTGCGTTCATCACTTGCGGATGGTCGGCACGCGTCTTTTTTCCGATGACTAACTGTTTCAAACGCGACAAACTTCTGAACGGGTCAACAATGACTTTGCCGATTTCGGTATCTTTACGTAAAAATAGCTGACCTTCAGTGATATAACCGGTGTTATCGGGGATAGCGTGGGTTATGTCGCCACCGGAAAGTGTGGTAACGGCAATGATGGTGATGGATCCGCCATTCGGGAACTGCACAGCTTTTTCGTAAATCTTTGCCAAATCGGAATATAGCGAGCCAGGCATAGAGTCTTTGGATGGAATTTGATCCATACGATTCGACACAATACTCAGAGCATCAGCATATAAAGTCATGTCGGTTAACAATACCAACACCTTTTCGTTTTTGTCGACTGCAAAATATTCGGCAGCCGTCAAAGCCATATCGGGAACGAGCAAACGTTCTACCGGCGGTGCTTCGGTGGTATTGACAAATGAAATGATGTGATCCAAGATTCCGGCATTTTCGAACAAATTCTTGAAATAAAGATAGTCGTCGTTGGTTAATCCCATACCACCCAATATGATACGATCGGCTTGAGCTTTCAACGCCACGTTTGCCATCACTTGATTATAAGGTTGATCGGGATCGGCAAAGAAAGGAATCTTCTGACCGGAAACCAACGTGTTGTTTAAGTCGATGCCGGCTATACCGGTGGCAATCAGTTCGGAAGGTTGTTTACGTTGAACGGGGTTGACAGAAGGTCCGCCGATTTCGCGTTCTTCGCCGTCCACTTCCGGACCGCCGTCGATGGGCTGACCGAAAGCGTTGAAAAAACGTCCGCACAACTCATCACTCACCTTTAGCGTAGGCGCTTTGCCCAAGAAGGTAACTTCGGCATTGGTGGGGATGCCTTCCGTGCCTGAAAAGACCTGCAACGTAATTTCGTCTCCCCAAATTTTGACCACTTGCGCCAAACGACCGTGAATATAAGCCAACTCATCAAAACCGATTCCCGTTGCCTTTAAACTACACGTAGCTTTGGTGATCTGGCTGATCTTTGTATAAACTTTTTGAAATGCACTCATTATATGTAATTTTTTATTTCCTATTTTATCATTCTCTCTTCTAACATTGCTGCTGCTTCTTGCTCAAATTTCTTAAAGTCATCTGATTGATAAACCGTATAATTCATCTGTTTATAGGTGTTAATCAAGCGTTTGAAATAGGGTGCCACCTCTTCAAAACTTTCAAAATTGAAAGAGGCACGAGTGATTTTCACCATCTTTTCCAACATATATTTTTGACGTTCCATGGAGGTAGAAGCATCCACTTTATCAAAAGCATCTTGTTGCAAAATAATAAAATCGACTAACTCCGATTTCCACAGAATGATATGATAATCAATAGGAACGCTGTCGTCTCCTAAAATGTTAATCTGTTCTTGCGTCTCTTTTCCGCGAACCAACACGTTGCGGGCTTCGTTGACGATGTTCACCCAATTTTCGTCCAATTTTTCTTTGGCAAATTCGATAAATTCGGGATATTCCAAATATTTGGAGTAAGAATCCAAGGTGTCGATAGCGGGATAGCGTTTCGAGTCGGCACGATTTTGCGACAACGCATAGAAACAGCGTGCCGCCTTTTTAGTAGATTCTGTAACCGGCTCTTTCAAGTTACCGCCGGCGGGCGAAACCGTACCGATAAAGGTAACGGATCCTGTTTTTCCGTTGTTCAGATAGACGATGCCGGCACGGGCATAAAATCCGGAAATAATGGCGGATAAATCCATCGGGAAGGCATCTTGCCCCGGAAGTTCTTCCAAACGGTTCGACATTTCGCGCAATGCTTGAGCCCAACGTGAAGTGGAGTCAGCCAATAAAAAGACTTTTAATCCCATTGCACGATAATATTCGCCGATGGTCATAGCTGTATAAACTGAGGCTTCGCGAGCTGCCACCGGCATATTGGAGGTGTTGGCAATGATTGTGGTTCGTTCATACAACTTGCGCCCTGTTCGAGGGTCGTCCAACATCGGAAATTCGGAGAAAATTTCAACCACTTCGTTGGCACGTTCGCCACAAGCTGCCATGATGATGATGTCGGCATCGGCATATTTTGCCAACGCGTGTTGCAAAACGGTTTTTCCTGTTCCAAACGGACCCGGAATAAATCCTGTGCCGCCTTCCAAAATGGGGTTCATCGAATCAATAACACGCACGCCGGTTTCCAATTGACGAAATGGACGCGGTTTGTCTTTATAGGCTTTGATGGCGAGTTTCACGGGCCAATATTGCATCATGGTTACGGGATGTAATGTGCCGTTGTCGTCTTTCAACTCGGCAATGGTATCCAAAATGGTGTAATCGCCTGCACCGACTATCTTTTCGATGGTAAAAACGCCTTCCATTTTAAAAGGAACCATGATTTTATGGTCGAGCCAATTTTCTTTCACATTGCCCAACCAATCGCCGGCCGTTACGCGATCGCCCGCTTTTGCCAAAGGTGTGAACGACCATTTTTTATTTTCTTCTAAAGCGTGAGTATAGCCGCCACGTTTCAAAAAAACACCTTCCATCTTGTCAAGGTCGTTTTGCAAACCGTCGAAGTTTTTGGAGAGTAGTCCCGGGCCCAATTTCACCTCTAACATGTGTCCTTCAAATTCCACTTTTGAGTTGGGTTTAAGTCCGCGTGTGCTTTCAAACACTTGAACGTAAGCAATTTCTCCAATTACTTTGATGACTTCTGCCATCAGCTTTTCGTCGTTTAAAAAAATGTAGCAAATCTCGTTTTGAAACACGGGGCCTTCTACATGCACTAAAACCAAGTTCGAGATAATGCTGACTACTTTTCCGGTTGTTTTTTGATTCATTGTATATGTTTTTTTGTTATAATCTATTTATTCACAATTCCGTTTTGATGTTTTCAAATAGGAAAAAATTGTCATTCAGTTTATTACAATTCAAATTCTTTTGAAAATTTAAAATCATCTTTGAAACGGTTCAATAAGGTTTCAAATACTTTTCTTCCTTGTTCGGTGGTCATTTTGCTCCAACGTTCCAAAATCATCATTTTCAACATAAAAGCAATCACGTTGTCGAAAGTGAAATACTTAAATTCGGTGGCTTCGTCCAAAAATTCCCAATACAGCATATCGATAGCCAACTCTCGTTCAGCCGGATTATCCTTTTCAAACAGCGATAACACCTTTTCAATATAGGGATAATCATCCGAAAGTTCAAAATCTTTAGCACGTGAAATTTTGAGTTGATGGGCAAAATGAGAAGATCCAATCACCTCTTTTTCAATATCTAAATGGAATTTTCGACAGTTGAGAGCCGTAATCAGATTTTTGATGTTCACCGAATATTCGGCATAACGTTGCACCAATTTGTTCTTTTGCGAAAGCATATATTCCCAATATTTTTCGCTCAAGTCGGTTTCGGGCAAACGATTCGATTCAATGTGGTCTTCTTTTTGTAAATCAAGGAGATAGTTTTTCAAATAGGGCGGCAGAAACATGGGGTCGTTCACTTCGTTTTCTAATTGCTCTACATCAAATACGGTTGGCAATTCGAGATCGGGTGATTTTTTTTGCAAAATACGCAAAACCTGTGCATTATCGTTGGGAAGGAAAAACAGATTGATAACATCCATTTCCTTGTTGGTCAGATAATCACTTAAATAGGATCGAATATCTTGCACTGAAAGAGATAGTTTTTTGTCGTCGGGACTGATTTCCGGTAAACCGGCAATCAAGCAATAATAATTTCCGCCCACCATTGAATTTCTGATTTTATTTTTTTTGATTGATGACGTTTGTGATGAAAAAAATCACGATATAAAAAATGGAAAAATTTTGTACAAATTTTTAGTTGAATAGTAGTTTTTTGGAATAATTTCGCAGATAGCCTTCGAAAAATTCATTAAACATCGCTTCCGAGAAGGTGATGCGATAGCTGCCGTCTTTCGGTTGAATGACAAAACCCTCTTTTTGAGCAGCATCGGCTTTGATAGTCAAGCCTGCGTTGAGCAACTCTTGATGTTTGGCAGCTAAAAATTGGTCGAATTGCGATTTTTCTTTTTCACTCAAAACCACGGTCAAATCGGGAGCACCGTTTTCAGGATTCCATTTTTTAATGATGGTTGCCATTAATTCGTTGATAAAAGCTTTATCGTTAAATGCTGTGGCTGTGATGTTTTGAGAAATCTTTTCGGAAATTAAACCGACAATTTGTTGTTTCAGCGATGCCGTGGCTTGTTTGACGCTCATGCTCATTTCAGCCTCTGTTTTTTGTTTCAGATTGACAGCTTCGGCTTGGGCGTTTTCTACTAAACTTTTGGCTTGATTTTGTGCATTTTTGATGATGTTTTGTGCTTCATCATTGGCTTTTTGAAGAATTTCTCGGGCATCGTTTTCGGCTTTTTCAATGCCTTCTTGGTAAATTTTCTTCGTTAAAATGTCTAATTTGTTATCGTTGTTATCCATATTTTGAATAATATTTTTAAGGTGAATTTTCATTGACAATAACGATTGTCAAGTTTTATTATTTTTTTTAAATCACAAATCTTTTAATAATCCGAAAAACACTTACTAGTATTGATTTTTTGTCATTTAAACCGTTTCTTTTCAATAATTATGCCAAATTTAAATTTTTGACCAAAAACGTTTATTAGTACCGATGAATCTTTTTGGAGATAAAAGACTACCATAAATTACTGAATGTCAATCTTATGAATGCTTGAAACCAAAATTTGTAATCGTTGTATTGATTCCATTGTCGATCAACATTATAATTAACGTTACTATAATAGAATTGTACGCCGGGATCCAGCGAAACCATATCGGAAAAAATAAATCGAATGCCGGCGCCCACAAAGCCGCCAAAGCCGACACCGCCTTGTCGTATGTTATAGTAATTTTGATAGTTTTGGTCGTTCATATCTCGATAGCCGTGATAAATGATGTCGTATTCCAAAGGGGAACTAGCGTTATTTTTATTTTCAATATGAATGTCATTTTTTTTAACAATATTGGTAGTCAAATTGACACCGCCTTCCAAATACCAACGAACAAAATCACCGCCATAAAAATCGTGGCAATATCCCACATTAATATAAAACCGATCTTCGATACCGCGAATTTTGCCTTCCGTATATCTTGGTTCAGCGGCGAAGGGTAGATCTTCATAAATTAAAAACAAATCAGTGGTTTTCAATTGATTATAATTGAATTCCACAAAAATACGGTTCGATTTGTTGAAATTCCATCCGCCATAAAAACCGATGTCGTAGCAAATGTTGTAGCTCATATCCATAGGAAGATTTTCTTCGGTTAACGAATCGAATTCGTATCCGATGGCTTCTACAATAGCTTGATGATAAATGGGTTGATAAGTATTCATCACAACAACGTTGATGCTATTCGCATTAGCGTCCAAGCCGTTGTAAAAATTTGCCGTATAATTATTGGGTTTCGACATTCCGGCGTTGATGCCGAGCATTAAACCGTGGCTGCCTTTTTCGCTACTTCTGAGTTTATGTTTTTGCGATGTAGTGGCTTTTTGAAGTGCTTCAGCTGCTATAGAATCTTTAGGAATTAATGTGGCAGAAATATCAGTTGTTTTGCTAGATGAAACGGCTACATTTACAATGTATTCGTTATAGCCTTCGGCAGTCAAACGAACTTCATACGTTCCGGGTTTCAGTCCGGTAACAAATTTTGGAGTTTCGCCATTAGGAAATTCGTTGATTTGAATGGTTGCTTTTGGTGGTGTGCTCTTGATAAAAATGGTGCCTTTTGGAATAGTTTCTTTTTCCGAAATTTCAAAAAGCTCCATGATATATACTTTTCCGGAGGTTAAAACCGGTGTTTTATATAACAATGTTTCGTAGCCCGATTTTTCGATGATCAACGAATTTTCGATAGGAGAGAGGTAGAGCCATGTTTCGTTGGATTCCACAAAAGGAACTTGCTCGATGATTCCGGATTCTTTGACCGAAAAAGACAGGTTGCGTAGAGCGGTGCGAACCATAACGATAGCACACATTTGACCCGTTTTATCAAAACGATGATGCGTGAGGGCATCTTCGTTAGCGGCATCCAATTCAAATTTTCGGACTTCAAAACTTTGTGAAAATAAGCTGAAAATGAATGATATAGAAAGTATAAATGCAACGATTCGTTTCATAAAAAAATCATGATTTTTAAAAGGTTGCAAAGATACAATGATTTACAATAATTGACGAATTAAAAAGTCGAAAATAAGGTTAAAAACGATTCATCATTCAACATCATGGATTTGAAGTAAGCTTTATTTTTGGCGGTTCGATTCCTTGCATTTGTAGTTGCCTACAAATTGCATTAATTGAATGAAATTCAATATTTTTATGATGAACGTTTTCTGGATTTTGAGTGTTTTCGATCACCTTTTCCGATGTCAGACTTGAATCGGCAACGATGTTTGTTGAATCATTAATAGTCGTGTTTTGTAACAAGTTTTGAGGCAATCGACCGGCAAACAAAAATCGGGAAGTATAATATTTGTTTCCATGACAATATTTTTCAATCATAACCCCTCGACTGCAACTGCTGTGCATCATTTCAATATAATTGCTATCCACCGAAACCACCATTGCAACATGTCCGACACGCGAGCTTTTTGTATTTCTACCTTTAAAAAATAATAGGTCGCCTTTTTTGATGTCGGAAAATTTGATTTTTTCTGTTAACGTAGCTATGGAAGCCGAAGAGTGCGGCAGGTGAATACCTTCTTGAGCATAAATATGGCTGACAAATCCCGAACAATCCAAAAAATTTCCGTTAGGAAGACGGTATCGATAGGGTTTACCTAAATATTTTTTTCCAAAATCGATGATAGGTTTGGCTTTGGCAAAAGAAAATTCTGAAAAATTTGAAGATGACGATAAGCTGTCCGTGACTAACGTATCGTTGATCAATATGGCTCCTTGAACTATTGTGATTTTTAAAGGGAGTAATAGTAAACAAAATAAAATCAAATGATTTCGCAATTTTGAATGCATTATTGAATTTTTCAAATTTCGGGTCTTATAACGTAAAATGGTGTGGTGTATTGTAAATTTGTTTTTCGACCTTCAAAAAACTCGTTCTATGCCGCTTTAACAGCCGTTTTTATTCTTTTGTAAATACAAACTCCCCGCCGCCTTGTTTCAAAATCATCGTCTTCATTGTCGGGTTAAACTCTAAAACAATTCCCGCTCTGTCAAATTGAAATTTGTCTTTTCCTGTCGCTTCAAGCGGAAAGGATGCTTGTCCGGTTGCTTGCGCTATTAAAGTCTTGTCGTCTTTCGTAACTGTTATTATAAGAGGAAGTTGTTCGGAAGCATAAACACCCAAATACTTGTCTAAATCTTCTGAACTTACTTCGTAAACTGAGAAATCGGGGATGTCGTACGGCTTGTCGTAAACGGCACTCAATATCGCAATAGAAATATTGTTGTTCATGTAATTTGTTCCGTTTGATGTTAAAGCATAAGAGATGTCGCCATCAGAAAAATGGGAGAATACGGCACTAAAACCGTCAATGCCGCCTGTGTGTCCGTAGCCTATTTTGTCGTAAAACGGAAGTTGAACCAAACCCATTCCATATCTATCTTTAATCGTCTTCATTAATTCAAGACTTTCTTCCTTCAACAGCTTTCCGGCGAACAAAGCGTCAGCAAATTTGGTCAAATCGATGGGTGTTGAAATGATGGCACCGGCTCCCAAAGGAATGGAATAATCCGTCTCCGGTTCAACTTGCCAAGTCTCTGAAAATTTGTATGATCTACATTCGTTATTCTTCGGATCGATTTTTCCAAAAACATCAGTGTTTTTCAAACCTATTCGTTTAATAATACGTTCTTGCAAAAGGTCAGAATACGATTTTTTCAATTCTTTTTCGAGAATATAGGTCAGAAGAACAAAATTGGAGTTGCTATATTCAGCTTTACTATCAGGCATAAAGTCGCTGCCGCCTTTTGCGATAATGGCAACCATTTCCTTCTCCGACTTAGGTTCAGTGCACCAAGTCAAATAGTCTTTGTTGTTTGTGAAGTTGTGTATTCCGCTTCTGTGACTTAGCAAGTGTTGAACGGTTATTGTTTCTGCGTTTTTAATAGACGGAAACCACTTGTCAATCGTTTGATTGAGGTCAATGACCTTCTCTTCAACCGCTTGTAAAATTAAAACAGTCGTGAACGATTTGGAAATAGAACCTATTCTATATTTAGAATTTTCGGATGCTTTAATGCCGGATTCAATGTCGGCATAACCGATTGATTTTGTGTAAATGAAGTCTCCGTTTTTTGAAACGGCTACACTTCCCATAAACTTATTATTTTCTTCGAGCGCATTAAAATAGTTGTCTAATTTGGTTTTGTCAAATGTTTGAGCAAAGCACAATTGGCTCAAAAATACTATCAAAAATGCAATTAATAATTTACGTATCATTGGGTTATAAATTATTTAGCCCATCTTTTGAGATGCGGGAAATAGGATTGCATCTGTTTGACGGCTTCCTCTTTTGAAAATTGAGTATGGCTATCTTTATTAAATTCAACAACAAATTGTGCGCAATGGGCAATCATCTCTTCCATGGTGCAATCTTGTGTAAAGGCACCTTTTTGGTAACAATAATGGCAATAATCCTGATTAGCCGAACCATCTTCATTCGTTCCTAACAAGTCATCGGTCGGCATCGGCATTCCGCAACTCTGACAAAAGCGATTAACATATTTACCATCTTTAACAAAGATGGCATCAATCCATAAAACTTCAGATACGGGAGTGAATTTTAAGACGCAATATTCCGGATCGTTTACGCCACCGGGGAAGTGAGGCAACATCCAATCACTCCACAAAGAGCGTTTGACCTCTTCATCTGTAACAATTTCTATATTGCCGGTAAAAACGACACTATCTTCACCGCTAACGATGGAGATGCCGGCTTTTGGGTTTGCTCTAAAATGAGCGGTTTTGGCTGAGCTGTTGCCGGTGGATACATAAATGACATTACCTTCGTTTTTTAATTTTACTAAGGCTACCGGTCGCGGGAAACCGTTTTCATCAATGGAAGCTACGGTAACAATCTGAGCATCTGCGACAATCTGTGCCGCTTTTTCTTTAATATTCATTTTGGGTTATTTTTAAGGTTGTTAATCTATCAATCTATTTTACTCTAATTCTAAACAAGCATTTATCTGCTCCATTGATGACTGTATCAATCATTTCAACATCGAAGGTTTTTTCAGAATAGAGCTCTTCGAGAACGAAAAAAATACTTTGTCGCGAACACTCGCAATGCGTTGCTGATTGAGCAAATCCGCTGTGCATCAATGGACAGAAACATTTTGGATAACCAAATTCATAACAACGCCCTTTTTCTATGACGTTTTGAAAAGAATATTCATTATCAAACTGACTTGAAAAAAATTGATCCAAATCACCGCCACAAATTTCGTTTCGTTGTCGTAATATTGGTAATACGGTGTCTTTCACACAGTTAATAGCACACGAAAGATAGATTGCAGCACATTGACTTTCAGGAAGTTTTGAGATTCCTTCTTCCAAAGTTCGGAAATATGATTTTTCTATTTCGTTCATTTTGTTTTTTTGGCAAAGGTATTGATTTTTTTGAACGATCGTCCAATTTTTCTTTTCCTCAAGTGATTTGAAACCTTTAAAAAAATGCTACCTTTGCAAGTGTTAAACGGGGAAAAAAACAGTATGGTTTTTTGAGCGTAGTTCTTCATCTTTTACTTGAAATATTTTTGGTAAAAATTGTTGAAACAGCTATTTGCAAAAACATTTAATGTGAGGGTTGAATAGTCATTAACTTAATATCTTTGTATCAATTATGGATAAAAAATCGTTGGCAATACAAGCCGAAAATCACCTTAGGGTGTTATGTTCAGAAATCGGTGAACGCAGAGTAGGAAGCGAATCGAACCGTAAAGCGACTACCTATTTGGAACAACAACTTAAAAAATTTGGATGGACAACAGAAACGACTTGCTTGTCAGTCATCGACTGGAAAACAGACGGCGCGACGCTTTCTTGCGGCGATCATCAATTGGAAGTCTATTCATCGCAATACGCTTTAGGCTGTTCTGTGAAGGGTGAATTGATCGCTATCAGCACTGTAGAACAACTTGAAAATACTGATATTCAAGGAAAAATCGTTCTCTTGTATGGCGAAATTGCCTCTCAGCAAATTGCTCCAAAATATTTCCCGTTTTGGAATCCCGAAGAACATCAGCATCTTGTGTCATTATTGGAAAAAGGTAATCCGCTTGCATTGATTTGTGCCACAGAACGTAATGCAGCTACCGCCGGCGGTGTATATCCGTTTCCGTTATTTGAAGACGGCGATTTCGATATTCCATCCGTCTTTATGAAAGATACAGAAGGAGAGAAGTTGCTCAAATTTGTCGGAAAAACAGTCGAATTAATATCGAAGGCAACACGCATTCCGGAGACGGCTTTCAATGTTGTTGCGCGTGATAAAAATCATATTTCAAAGAAACGTATTGTAATCTCTGCCCATATCGATACGAAAATCGGAACTACCGGTGCAATCGACAACGGAACCGGTGTTGCAGTTCTGCTGTTGTTGGCAGAATTATTGAAAGACAGCCCCTCGAAACCATCTGTGGAATTGGTGTTTTTCAACGGAGAAGACTACTACAGTGCCCCCGGGCAATCAAAATACATTGAGCAAAATTTTGGAAAGTTTGAAGATATCCTTTTGAATATCAACATCGATGGTGTCGGATACAAAGATGGTCTTTCATGTTTTTCGCCGCTTGAATTGTCGGATGAGATCATGAGTGCTCTTAGCCAAGTTCTTCATAATTCACCGCAGTTGATAGAAGGTCTTCCATGGTATCAGGGAGATCATAGTGTGTTTTTGCAACAAGGTTGTCAGGCAATAGCAGTAAGTTCGCAATGGCTGATAGAAAATATGGAAAATCAAGAGGTTACGCATACTGAAAAAGACAATCTATGTATCGTCAACTACGACAGGGTAGCGGAAAGTGCGATTGGAATTGCCGAGGTTGTAGCATTGATAAAGAACGACACTTTGTAGCATAAAAATAAAATGTAAAAAAAATAGCTCATTGACAAAAGTTGTCATAATAAAGAAATAATTTTGCCAAAAAATGGAACAAGATAAAGCAATAAATATACATTTTCTGAGTACGAATCATTCCAATGTAAGTCCATCGGCTGAAAAAAGGATATGATTTTTATGTCACAAAACAAAGATTTTAATGAGCCGGATTCGGTTGTGAATTTAGGTGTGGGCAAAAATATGGTTTCGTCTATTCGCTTTTGGATAAAAGCCTTTGGACATAGCAATAATAATTAAAACAATTATGATATGCCAATAAAAGATTTACACGCAAAACCATTTGACGATGGTACAATAACAAAGTTGGAAATTTTTGAAAATTATGCAAAAGAATGGATTCCGACCTTTGTTATGAGTGATTATTATAGAGAGGTTTGGATTTTTGATTTTTTTGCAGGCACAGGATACGATATTAAAGGTGTTGCAGGTAGTCCAATACGTATTTTGAAACAAATAAAAGGACAAGTCGGGAATATTTTCAAAACACAAACGAAAGTAAATATTTGTTTTAATGAATTAGACAAAGATAAGTTTAATTCATTAAAACAATCTTGTATCGATTTTATTATTAATGATGCTGAATTAGAGCGGTTACAAAAAAACAATTTTTTGAAAATTAATTATAAAAATGAAGATGTGGCCAAATTATTTCCAATTTCATTACAAACTATAAAACAATATCCTTCATTAGTTTATTTAGACCAAAATGGAATTAAATTTTTGTCAAACTCATATTTTTTAGCACTTGCAGAAACGAAAGAAACTGATTTTCTCTATTTTCTATCTTCATCATACATAAATCATTACGGAAAAACAGTAGCATTTAAATCCACCATAAATATTGATGTTGATAGGGCAAGGCAAAATCCATATAAATATTTTCACAGAAATGTATTAGAACAAGTTAGAGAATGGTTGCCAAAAGATTCTAAATGTGTTTTGTACCCATTTACGATTAAAAAGGGAGCGAATATCTATGGAATAATTTTTGGTGCTTCTCACCCTCTTGCCGTAAATAAATTTCTTACAACTGCTTGGAATCAAAACTCAATTAATGGAGAGGCAAATTTTGATATTGATGATGACGAACAAAAATTACAACCGTTATTATTCGAAGATATGAAATTGCTAACAAAGAAAGAAAGTTTTAAACAAAAACTGATAGAAAAAATTCTAAACGGCAATTTAAAAAACAACAAAGATGTTTTTGATTTTACTCTACAACAAGGACACATTGCAGAACATGCAGCAGAAGCTGTAAAAGAATTGAAAAAGAAAGGGAAAATACTATATGATGAAAAATCTCCGTTAATTAATTATGATAATGTGTATAAAAAGAAAAAAATCATTGAATATAATGTGGTTATAAAATGAAAACAACAAAAATAGAATGGACAGATAAAACCTGGAATCCAGTTACAGGATGTTCAAAGATTTCAGCAGGTTGCGTAAATTGCTATGCAGAAGTTATGGCTCGCCGCCTTCAAGCCATGAGACAAAGTAAGTATAAAAATGGATTTGGATTGACACTGCACGAAGATGTGTTATCAAAACCAGTACATTGGAAAACACCACATACAATTTTTGTATGTTCAATGAGTGATTTATTTCATGAAGATGTTCCTTTTGATTTCATTGATAAAGTGATAAAAACTATAGAATTAACACCACAGCATAGGTATCAATTATTGACTAAGAGGGCAGAAAGAATGGCCGAGTATTTCCAAACCCGAAAAATTCCAAAAAATGTATGGTTGGGAGTTACAGTAGAAATACAAAAATCGAAAAATAGAATTGATATTCTTAGGAAATTGGCGGCTCCTATACGGTTTTTATCTTGTGAGCCTTTATTAGAAAATTTAGACAAATTAGATTTGACAAATATCGATTGGGTTATAGTTGGAGGAGAGAGTGGTATCTCTGCCCGTCCAATGAAATCCGAATGGGCAATGTCTATTCAAGAACAAGCAGAAAAGCAAGGTTCTGCCTTTTTCTTCAAACAATGGGGCACTTGGGGAAGTGATGGAATAAAAAGAGATAAACACAAAAACGGTAAACTCTTAAACGGTAAAGTGTGTCAACAAATGCCACAAAGAAATTAATTCTCATACAGAACAAAGGAGTTATGACTCTACCATCCGACAATAAATTAGACATTCGCCCGCTTTCGCAAATCTATAATAATACAGTTACAACTTACAAATATTATTGGTTTGTGTCTATTCTTGATATTGTGTCGAAAGAAGGGCGGCGGCGTATTTCGTTTTGGGAAATAATTGTCGGGATGGTAGCCGAAGCGTGGTATCCGATACATTATTTCCGTTTATCGTATGGAAAATCCGACTCTTTATACGAGCAAATTATTGAACTACAACACAAATTAAATATTCCTATTGATGCTCAAAAAACGGATATTAAAAAGAGGATAATAAACAATCTTGAAAATTCTCAAATCAAAAGTCTTTTGCGTGTTTTTATATTAAATGTTCCTTATCGTTTTTTATCGCCTTGGATTCATTTTACAACAAATGCAGATGTTTCCATTCAATCAAAAACGTTTGCAAATAACTGTCTGTATGCCATTGATGGAGAGTATATTGACGTGAATTCATCGTGGCAGCAATATTTAACAGATCATTACGCCATACTACGCGATTTTACCTTTTGGAACTTGACTATTTTTCTGCAAAAACGTAATCCAAATGTGCCAGATATTCCGTCAAAATTGATAAAACCAATTCAACGTAATTCTCTTACCAAACAACACCATTTTTGGGATGCTTATATTGATATTGTTGGATCAATAAAATGTATATACACAGGGAAAACGTTGCATAAAAATGAGTACGACTTAGACCATTTTATTCCTTGGAGTTATGTCTGCCACAATTTACTTTGGAATTTATTACCAGCCGATTCGAGTATAAATTCGTCAAAAAGTAATAATTTACCGTCATTGGATGACTATCTGCGCCCTTTTGCACAAATGCACCATAATGCGCTGAAAGAACTTTATCCACGCAATCCGAGTAACAAACTTTTAGAAGATTATCTGGTCTTGGACGATTCTATTTCTGAATTAGTGGGCTATTCCGATGAAGATTTTTTTCGCATATATCAAAAAACCTTTTCTCCAATGACGCAAATTGCCGCAAATATGGGTTTCTCATATTGGCAAAATCCGCTTGTAAAATGAAGAAAATTAAAAATAATTCGCATTTGACAGCTATTGCGCGCGAATCATTATCATTTCCAACACGCTGGTTAAAAGGCAAAAATCTTTTGTGCAGCGAAATTTTGGATTTTGGATGTGGTTTTGGTTTTGATACAGACGAACTTCAAAATCAAGGTTATAATATTATCGGTTACGACAATTATTATCGCCCTGATTATCCCGATAAACGATTTGATACAATAGTATGCAATTATGTACTAAACGTTTTAGAACCAGAAGAACAAGTAGAGGTTTTAATGTCTGTTTCAGAACTTTTGAAACCAACAGGAACGGCATATTTTGCTGTGCGGCGTGATTTGAAAACAGAGGGATTTCGCACGCATTACGTTCATAAACAACCAACTTACCAGTGCAATGTGATTTTGCCTTACAAAAGTATCTTTCAAAATGAAAATTGTGAAATATACGAGTATCGGCATTACAATCAAATTGCGCACAACTCCGATTGTCCGTTCTGTAATTTGGCAAAAGACAAAGAACTGCTTTGCGAAACGGCTACTGCATTTGCTTTTTTCGATGGATTTCCCGTAAGTAAAGGTCATACGCTAATCGTTCCAAAACGTCACGTAGCAAGTTATTTCGACCTTTCTACACACGAGCAACGAGCCTTGTGGCTGTTGACAAATCGATGCAAAAAAATTCTTGAAAAACGTCACAATCCGGACGGTTTCAACGTTGGCATAAACGTTGGCGAATCTGCAGGACAAAGCATTTTTCACGTCCATATTCATATCATTCCGCGCTACAAAGGCGATGTTGCCAATCCGCGTGGTGGCGTGCGTTGCGTTATTCCAAATAAACAAAATTATTGATTTCAACATAAGGCATCCATCTTCGCAATATCTGCAGAAGAACCCGATTCTTTGGACTAATTTATTCATGTAAAAATATCAATCTATACCGCTGAAACCCGCTCTTTCAATACTCTTGCGTTCAAGGTTCTAACAGAAATTGTTACGCTATTTTTCTAACTTCGTCTCACAAAAATCAACAATTTTATAATTCCCTATCTTCGTCAATAAGTCTCTAAAATAAATTAGTTCAATTTTAGAATCACTATAAGGAGATTTGTTAGCAACTGATGATTGATACAGAATTGGTTAGCGGTGAATATTTAAGACTAAACTCATTAAACCGCAACAAATTTTACAAAAAGATGATTGTAGTTTTTATGATTATCAGAAAAATTCACGTTTTTTCTAAAAAACGTGAATTTTTATTAGCTTTGTCGCAAATATTAAGCGATGAAAATAGCTGAATTACTAGCAAATACGATAGATAGGATGCCGTCAGATTATGTGTTCACCTATTCCGATTTAAATATAGAGGTGAAGCAAAAAAATACGGTAGTTAAGGCGTTGAATATGCCGGCAGATACCATCAAAAAAAGCAGAATGAAACTCATTCTGCTTTTTTCAATCGATAAAAACTATTCTTAATACAAGAAACTCAATAAGATACCGGCAGCAACTGCTGATCCGATAACACCGGCAACATTGGGTCCCATGGCGTGCATCAACAGATAGTTGGTTTTATCGTATTCCAAACCAACACTGTTAGAAACACGAGCACTGTCGGGAACGGCTGATACACCGGAATTTCCAATCAACGGGTTGATTTTGTTTTTCAGGAATAGGTTCATTAATTTCACGAACAACACACCTGTTGTGGTAGCAATTACGAAAGAAGCTGCACCTAAAGCAAAAATTCCGATTGATTTATAGGTTAAGAATGAGGTAGCTTGTGTGGAAGCACCAACGGTCAAACCAATTAAAATGGTACAAATATCGATGATAGGTCCTGAAGCTGTATTGGCTAAACGTTTTGTTACTCCGCTTTCTTTCAGTAAATTACCAAAGAACAACATACCCAACAAAGGAAGACCCGTCGGAACGATGAAGCAAGTGAGTAAGATACCCAAAATCGGGAAGGTGATTTTTTCTAATTTCGAAACGGCGCGCGGTGGTTTCATACGAATCAAACGCTCTTTTTTGGTAGTCAGCAAGCGCATGATAGGCGGTTGAATTACAGGAACTAACGCCATATAAGAATAGGCAGAAACGGCAACAGCCCCCAACAATTCCGGTGCTAATTTCGAGGAGATAAAAATGGCGGTCGGTCCGTCAGCACCACCAATAATACCGATGGCACCGGCTTCGGCAGGCGTAAATCCCAACAATAAAGCAGAGATGTAAGCGGCGAATATACCAAATTGGGCAGCAGCACCAATCAAAATCAATTTCGGATTCGACAGCAACGCCGAGAAGTCGGTCATGGCTCCGATGCCCAAGAAAATCAAAGGCGGATACCAACCGTTTTGAACACCGTGATAAAGAATGTTGAGAACACTACCTTGTTCATAAATACCTGTTTTTAAACCCGGGAAGAAAGGAATGTTACCTACGATGATACCAAAACCAATGGGAATCAATAACAAAGGTTCATATTCTTTTTTGATACCGAGAAAGATGAAAAACATCCCCACTAATATCATAATCAAGTGTCCCCAAGTAAAATTACCAAATGCGGTGTATTCAAAAAATTGCCACAATTGTTCTTTTACGAAGAACAGAAAACCTGATGAACTTAATGTAATCATAACTTCTTATTAATCAATCATTATTAATACATCGCCTTCCATAACGGCATCACCTTTTCTAACTTTTACGGAGGTAATTGTACCCTCTTTGTCGGAATCAATGTTGTTTTCCATCTTCATAGCTTCCAACAAAAGTAATTTTTGTCCGGCAGTAACTTTATCACCCTCTTTAACATAAATGTCTAAGATAGTCCCCGGCAGCGGCGAGTTGATGGCTCCGCCTTTGTTGGTTTTTGCCGATTGAGGGGTAGCATCCGTTGAAGGAACGGATGAGGCTACCGAACGAACCAATTTTGGTGTTTTGGTGGTCATCGGTTGTCTGATTTCTTGATCTACTTCAACGCTATAAGGTGTTCCGTTAACCTCAACGTCAATGGTTTGACCTTCAACTTTGTCGATGGAAACGTGATATTTATTTCCATTGATGGTGAAATTATATTCTTTCATTATTTTTCTTGATTTTTTGTTAATTATTTGCGATTTCTAAAATATCCATTCATATTCAATCCTTTAGCACTCCAAGGCGAATAGCGTCTCGAAACATGTTGAATGGTTAAAACGGTGTTTTCTTGATCGTGCAATTCATCATTATAAAGATAAATGGCAGCGGTAATAGCAGCGTATTCTTCTCCGCTGATGTCTTCCACTTTTTTGACAATAGTTGTTGTGTTGGAAGATTCGTTTTTCTTTTCAACATGACGCTTAGCGCGTTTGTTTTGCAAAGAAACCAATGTTTTACCGTAAGTGATAAAGATGATAGAAAGCATCAACAGGGTTAAAAACACAACGCCCATAGCAATAATGGTCAAACCGATGCCAAAAGGATCGTGAGATTGAATGGCTTCCGCTTTTTTCGGTTTTTTGTAGTTAAAAACCGGTGCATTGTCATAATCGGCATTGGCGATTCCTTTTTCTGTGTTGATAACGATGATGTTATAACCTAAGTCGTATTCGCCGGCGATGTACAACTCTGTGCGTTCTTTACTGTAGCTGAAAGCAGAAGCATTGCCGCGATAGCCTTTTTTAACCACTTGATTGCCGTCTAAATCTAAAACGGAAAGAAAGCAACTGTCTCTGTTGGAGGCTAAGAAAACGATATGATTTTCATAAATGGCAATACCTTGCGGACGAAAAATCATCGCCAAATCGTGACGTCCTTCATATTTATCGACCAAAATGCTTTGGGTTGATTTTTCCAAATTCAACGAATCTGTTCCTGATAAATGAACAATGTCAATACGATTTTCAACCATATTAATAACCGCAAACACTTTATTATCGGCATCGAAAGCAAAATGCTGTTGAATCAAAGGATCGTAAGTATCTTGTCCGTCAAAAACACCTTTGACGAAAAGTTCTAACGTGGCAGAATCAAAGGAAGTTGTTGTTTGAGCGTTTTTTTGTCCGAAAATCGGATTGGAAAAAACGATCATGCAACAACAAACGATGAAAACTGATTTTATTAATCTATTCATTTTAAACAGTTTAAAAATTACAATGGTAAATTATCATGTTTTTTCGGCGGGTTGGAATCTTTTTTCGTTGCCAAAGCCTGTAAAGCACGAATGATGCGGAAACGAGTGTTTCTGGGTTCGATCACATCGTCAATGAAACCATATTTTGCAGCGTTGTACGGATTAGCAAATTTGTCGCGATATTCGGCTTCTTTTTCAGCCAAGAATTTGGCGCGTTCATCCGGATCGGCAATATCTTTTGCTTGACGACCGTACAAAATTTCAACGGCACCGCTGCCACCCATCACGGCGATTTCGGCTGAAGGCCAAGCGTAGTTGATGTCGCCGCGTAATTGTTTACAACTCATCACATCATGAGCACCGCCGTAAGATTTACGCAAAGTAACCGTAACTTTAGGCACTGTAGCTTCGCCGTAAGCAAAGAGGAATTTAGCTCCATGAATGATAATGCCGCCATATTCTTGACCGGTTCCGGGAAGGAATCCTGGAACATCCACCAACGTTACAATAGGAATGTTGAAGGCGTCGCAAAAACGAACAAAACGTGCTCCTTTACGTGAAGCGTTGATATCTAAAACACCGGCAATATAATTGGGTTGATTAGCTACAATACCCACCGGCATACCGTTGAAATGGGCAAAACCTACCACCAAGTTCGGTGCAAATTTGGCATGAACTTCCAAAAATTCTGCATCATCGATAATGGCATGAATGACATCTTTGACATCATACGGTTTGTTCGGGTTATCGGGAATGATGGCGTTAAGTGCATCATCTAAACGATCGATCGGGTCAGTGCAATCAACACACGGCGGATCTTCCATATTATTAGAAGGTAGATAGGAAATCAATTTGCGAATCAGTTGCATACCTTCTTCTTCGTTGTCAGCTACAAAATGAGCTACGCCCGATTTAGAAGCATGAACCATGGCACCGCCCAACTTTTCGTCTGTAACTTCTTCTCCGGTAACTGTTTTTACCACTTTAGGACCGGTAACGAACATGTAGCTGTTCTCTTTCGACATCATAATGAAGTCGGTTAAAGCCGGTGAATAAACGGCACCGCCGGCACAAGGTCCGAAAATGGCAGAAATTTGCGGAATGACACCCGAAGCCATAATATTACGTTGGAAAATTTCGGCATAACCGGCCAAACTTTGAACGCCTTCTTGAATACGAGCACCGCCCGAATCGTTTAAACCAATAACCGGTGCGCCCACTTTCATGGCTTGATCCATCAGTTTACAGATTTTTTTGGCAAAACTTTCTGACAACGAACCGCCAAACACGGTGAAATCTTGCGAGAAAACATATACCAAACGACCATCAATGGTACCGTAGCCGGTAACAACGCCGTCCGACATATAGCTTTGTTTTTGCATGTCGAAATCGGTGCAGCGATGGGTTACAAACATATCAAACTCTTCAAACGAACCTTCGTCCAACAAAAGAGCGATACGTTCGCGAGCCGTTAATTTACCTTTGGCGTGTTGCGCTTCGATTCTTTTTTCGCCACCGCCCAATTTGGCTTGAACTCGTTTATCAAGCAAACCTTTAATTTCTTCTTCGAATATCATAGCTTCTATATTTACAATTATTTACAGCAAAATTCAGTTAAAACGCCCAAAGTTGATTTTGGATGCAGAAAACCGATTTTTAAATTTTCGGCACCTTTACGCGATTGTTTATCAATCAGTCTGACTCCATTTTCTTCGGCTTCTTTTAAGGCTTGATCGGTATTTTCCATAGCAAAAGCGATATGATGAACGCCGGGACCTTTTTTCTCAACAAAACTACCGATAGGACCTTCAGGATCTGTTGATTCCAATAATTCGATTTTTACATCTCCGATTTTAAAAAAGGCGGTTTTCACTTTTTGATCGGCAACTTCTTCAACGGCATAGCAGGTTAAACCCATGACGTTTTCCCAATACTTGATAGCTTCTTCCAAATTGGCAACAGCTATTCCAATGTGTTCAATGTGAGTTGGTTTCATATAATTTAATTCTGAATTTTTATAAAAATAATGTAATTAAAAAATGTTCCTCCATTTTAAAGAGGGTGCAAAGGTATTTTTTTTCGCTGTATTTTTTGTGCGTTTTTATAGAAAAAATGATCTTGTATTTCATTGATTATCATAATATAAAAACGCATTTCCTCAAATTCAGTGATTTTCGGAATCATTTTGAAACCAAAAAAAGATGGAATTGCCGTGAACAAAAATTGATTTTTTTTAATTTTTTGATCCAAAAATCAAAAAATGTGTGGCGGAAACCACAAGTAGTTGTTATGTTTTAATGTTTATTTTGTTCCAACAATTTCACCACTCTTACACCGGATATCGTTTCTGAATTTTTAACAAATTCTAAAAGAGATTCTTCTTCCAAAACCACCTTTTTTGCTTCTAGTGAGGCGTGAATTAACCCCATTTGTTGATCGTCTTTTTGATAGGCTACACCTTGAATCTCAATATCTAAGCCCTTTATTGTTGTTGTAAAAAATAGAAGATCACCGCTTTCAATTTTTTCTATACACGCTTCATCAAATTTTTCTTTGGGAATAAAAAAGTACGAATCTCTACTTAATTGGTTTTCGATACTAGAAATATACTCCAAATATTCAGGATGTTTGATGAGTTGCGGAATGTGATCGGCATGAGTTGTGATATACGAAAAATCTTGCTTATACATTTCACCACCCAATTCGAAAGTAATCTCGTCGATAAAACGTACAATTTCGGCACTGCGGATCCACGAACTGGAATAAAGATGGCGATAAAGAAAGTTGGAAAACGTTTTTTTGTTGTAGCGCAATTGTTGTACTAAAGAGCAAAAATCTTTAAAGTTTCCATGATCGTATTTAGCCGTCAACATCATTGCTAAGCTGTTTTCAACAAAACGTAAATGATTGGTTTCGTGTAAATTGATTACAAATCCTTTGGAATTTTGATCAATGCAGGTTTTAACAAAAGGTGTTCCGATTTGAGCTTCTGCAATCGTTGTCATCAATTCGTTAATGGATTGACGTTTCGGCTTTTTGAGTAAGTGATAAATAGAATCGTATAAAAATCGGTCTCTTGCAGTAAAACAGGGTGTCAGCGGTTTCGGTTGCACCAATTTATAAGCATCATAAGGAACATCGGTTCTTTTGATACAAAACGTTGTATCGTTGAAATAAGGTGTGTATCCATTGAGAATCAAATAATAGAAAGTGAATGTATTGGGTATTTCCAATAAATTTCTCTCTTCGTAATAGCCGTGTGCCTTTTTATAGGGACTGTTTTTCAAAATTTCCGTAAAATCGATGTATTTCAGTTTTTCAGAATGAGTAACGATGTCGGCTTGTCCTAATAGAGGACCCCCTTCGATGAAAATAGATGCGGCTTTCAAAACGCCGTCATTGCCGTTTTGTGTTACATAAAAATGTTTGGCTGTCATGCGGTTGAGCATATCAGACCAAATATCATGGTCGCGTTCAAAGATGCACGGAGCATTTAAAATAACGTTTTCAAATTGTGGAAAATCGTTTTTGTCATACACGTTATTAATAAGATATTGTGCATATTTTTTAGCAAACAAGTTTCCTAAACTATTGAACATTAAAGTGCCACGAACATCTTCATTGGTTCTAAGATATTTTGCCACTTGGCTCATCGTTTTTGAGAAATTGGGAATGCAGTAAATGACGTTTTCTCGTGATTGCTTGTAGTTGCGGATATATTTTCCTTTCGTTTCGTATGACGGCCATGCAAAAACCAATAAATCAACATCGTAGGCAGCCGTAAACAATGCACTGTTTTCGATGATTTCATCGATATTGGAGTTGAAACCATGAACGAAACAGAGCAAATTGCGGTCGGTTTTTACTTTTTGCATCATTGTATCAAAATGAGGCACCTCTTCAATGTCGTATTTGCCTTGTCGATTGCATTTTGCCACCAAATAGTGCAAAACGGTATCGATGCTGCTCAATCCGGTTTCCAGAGCATCGTTGTAGTTGTACATGCAAACGACCGCTATATTGCGTTGATTGGTGGTATCGGAATAAGCTTGTGCCATGAGTTTTGATGAAAAACTCGATGAACAACAAATAATTACAACAATGAATAGCGCTAATAAGTTGAAATAATGCGTCAATAATTTCATCATAACAAAACGGTTTATTTATGAAACAAAAAAGTTGAAAATAACTTTAAAAAAAGAAATTTTCAACTTTAATCATATTATTTGTTTATCAATAATTTACTTGATTTCGCTTCCCTCTTTAATTTTTTGTGTCGGCGAAACGAACACCAATTTTCCATCGGCATCTTCGCCCATCAAAATCATGCCTTGCGATTCGACACCGCGCAAATTTTTGGGTGCCAAATTGAAAACAATACTCACTTGTTGTCCGATAATTTGTTCAGGTTCAAAATATTCTGCAATTCCGGAAATCACGGTGCGTTGGTCGATGCCGGTATCTACTTTTAATTGCAACAATTTTTTGGCTTTGGGAACTTTTACGGCTTCTAAAATGGTGCCACAACGAATGTCTAACTTTGCAAAATCTTCAAAATCAATCAACTCTTTGGAAGGATTGGCTTTTACAGCAGCCATTTGATTGGCTTTTTTCGTCTCCAACAATTTGTTGACTTGTTGTTCGATTTCAGCATCTTCAATTTTCACAAACAATAGTTCTGCTTCGTTGAGTTGATGTCCGGCTTCCAAAAGGTTGGCGCTGCCGGCTTCGTTCCATTTTTTTGAAGAAGTATTTAAAATGTGGTTTAATTTTTTGGCAGTGAAAGGAATAAACGGTTCGCACACAATGGCTAAATTGGCACAAATTTGTAACGAAATGTTCAACACGGTTTTCACGCGTTCGGGGTCGGTTTTGAAAACTTTCCACGGTTCGCAATCGGTTAAATATTTGTTACCCAATCGAGCAACGTTCATCATTTCGTTCAATGCTTCACGAAAACGGTAATTTTCGATGCTTTTGGCAATTTTTTCGGGAAAAGCCGCCAACTCTTTCAAAACAGAGGTATCTATTTCATTGAGTGCGTTTTGTGCAGGAACTTTTCCTTCAAAATATTTGTGGGTTAAAACTACGGTTCTATTAACTAAGTTGCCAAAAACGGCTAACAACTCGTTGTTGTTGCGGGCTTGAAAATCTTTCCACGTAAAATCGTTGTCTTTTGTTTCGGGAGCGTTGGCACACAGCGTATAACGCAACACATCTTGTTTTTCGGGAAAGTCCACCAAATATTCGTGCAGCCAAACCGCCCAATTGCGGCTGGTGGAAATTTTGTCGCCTTCGAGATTCAAAAATTCGTTGGCCGGCACGTTTTCCGGCAAAATGTACGATCCTTCGGTTTTCAACATAGTAGGGAAGATGATGCAATGGAAAACGATATTGTCTTTTCCGATAAAATGCACCAATTTGGTGTCGGCATCTTTCCAATAGGGTTTCCAATCTTTGCCGGTTTGTTCTGCCCACTCTTTCGAGATGGAGATGTAGCCGATGGGCGCATCAAACCACACATACAGCACTTTACCTTCGGCATCGGACAGCGGCACTTTCACGCCCCAATCTAAATCGCGGGTAACGGCACGCGGTTGCAAGCCTTGGTCTAACCACGATTTGCATTGACCGTAAACGTTGGGTTTCCACTCTTTATGGTCTTCCAAAATCCACTGTTTCAGCCATGTTTCGTATTGATCTAAGGGAAGAAACCAGTGTTTGGTAGAACGTTTCACCGGAGGATTTCCGCTTAAAGTTGAAATTGGATTGATTAAATCAGTGGCATTCAACGATGTTCCACAGCTTTCGCATTGGTCGCCATAGGCTTTTTCGTAGTTGCAGTGGGGGCAAGTTCCGGTAATATATCGGTCGGCTAAAAATTGTTGCGCCGATTCGTCGTAATATTGTTCAGAGGTTTTTTCGATGAATTTACCTTCGTTATAAAGTTTGGTGAAAAACTCAGAAGAGGTTTTGTGGTGCATCGGGCTGGAGGTGCGCGAGTAGATGTCGAAAGAGATGCCTAACTCTTGAAACGATTGTTTGATAATGGAGTGATAGCGATCGACAATGGCTTGCGGTGTGGTGTTTTCTTTGCGAGCTTTGATGGTGATCGGAACACCATGTTCGTCCGAACCGCCGATGAAAAGAACATCGAAACCGATGGAACGCAGATAACGAACGTAAATATCTGCCGGAACATAAACGCCGGCTAAATGACCGATGTGAACGGGACCATTGGCATAAGGCAATGCAGTCGTTACAGTGTATCGTTTGGAATTTTTATCCATATTATTGATTTACTGATAGATAGTAATAACTATTAATTGGTGTGCAAAGATAGTGTTTTTTGTGGCAAACAAAAGTTTTTGTTGAAAAGAGAATGCTGCTTTGTTGTGAAACTTTTTTTTGAGAAATAAAGGATTTTTGGAATCAGAAGAATACACAGAAGGTAGAATAATAAGGTAATCGACTGATTAATAAAAAAAGGCTGTCTGAGCAAACAGAACAGCCTTTTCACGGGTTTTTCAAAAAATTATTTTACAGTATTGGTGTAAATAATCAATTCTACTACTTTGTTAGCGTAGCCCCATTCGTTGTCATACCAAGCAATCAGTTTGACAAAATTGGGATTCAGCATAATGCCTGCTTGAGCATCAAAGATGGAAGTGTGTGCATTTCCTACTAAGTCAGTCGAAACAACCGGATCTTCGATGTAATCCAAAACGCCTTTCATTTCGTTTTCGGATGCGCGTTTAACGGCTGCTTTGATTTCGTCGTAAGAGGTTGCACGTTCCAAACGGCAGGTGAGGTCAACGACTGAAACATCCAACGTTGGAACACGGAAAGCCATACCTGTCAATCGTCCTTTTAAATCGGGAATAACTTTTGTAACGGCTTTAGCAGCACCGGTAGAGGCAGGGATGATATTACCGCCTGCGGCACGTCCGCTTCTCCAATCTTTGGCAGAAGGTCCGTCAACGGTTTTTTGTGTAGCTGTAGTGGCATGCACGGTAGTCATTAAGCCTTCCACCATTCCGAAATTTTCGTGAATTACTTTGGTAAGCGGCGCTAAACAGTTTGTAGTACAAGATGCGTTAGAAATAATGGGTTGTCCGGCGTATTCTTTGTGATTAACGCCCATGACAAACATTGGTGTATCATCTTTGGAAGGAGCAGAAAGAACTACTCTTTTGGCACCTGAAACGATGTGAGCACTTGCTTTTTCGACTGTTAAGAACAAACCTGTCGATTCGACAACATATTCAACACCAATTTCGTCCCATTTTAAGTTGTTGGGATCTTTTTCGGCAGTGATACGAATTTCGTCTCCGTTGACCACCAATTTATCGTTCCGAACTTCGATGGTACCGTTAAAACGTCCGTGAACAGAATCGTATTTTAACATGTAAGCCATGTAATCAACTGCTAATAAATCGTTGATTCCAACGACTTGAATTTCAGGATGAGTGAGAGCTGCACGTAAGACTAAACGGCCAATGCGTCCGAAACCATTGATACCTACTTTAATTTTTGACATAATTATTTTTTTTTGTGATTTAAATCTTCATTTTCATTGAATGAATTGAAGGTGCAAAGTTAGATTATTTTGACAATTGGATGAAAGTTCATCAATTTTATTTTTAATCAAAAATAATGCCAAAAATTTATATAGTATTGATTTTTTGTAAATAAGAAATGTTTTGGCGTGATGAAAAAAAGCGGTCAATAAAAAAAGCCGCCCTTTTGCAAGAGCAGCTTCGATGTATGATGAAATGGGGTTTTATACTAACCCCGAAAATCCCATAAAAGCCATGGCTAAAAGTCCGGCTGTAATTAAGGCAATAGGTGTTCCTTTCAATCCTTCGGGAATGTCAGAAGTTTCCATCTGTTCGCGAATACCGGCAAAAAGTACCAAAGCAAAGGTGAAACCGATGGCGGTAGCCGTAGCAAAAACTACGCTTTTCCCTAAATCGTATCCGTTTTGAATAGTCAACAAGGCGATACCGAGCACAGCACAGTTGGTGGTGATTAAGGGAAGAAAAATTCCCAACGCCTGATAAAGAGCGGGAGCAATTTTTTTCAAGATAATTTCTACCATTTGCACCAATCCTGCAATGATGAGGATAAACGCCAAAGTACGCAGAAAATCAAGTCCTAATGGACCTAAAATGTAGGTTTGCACCAACCATGTTACCGTGGTTGCCAACACCATGACAAAAATGACGGCGGCACCCATTCCCAAAGCAGTTTCTACTTTTTTGGAAACGCCCAAAAAGGGACAAATTCCTAAAAATTGAGCCAATACGATGTTATTGACAAAGATGGCTGTTATGATGATCAATACATATTCCATAGCTGATGATTATTTCTTTTTTATTAATTTTTGAGCAATAGCCATAAGGAATCCGAAGACGATAAAAGCACCCGGTGCCAATACGAAAATCAAAATGCCGTCTCCTTCAGCAAATTTGTAGCCGAAGATAGATAGTGAACCGAGAATTTCGCGAATGGATCCCATCACCGTCAAAGCGAGGGCAAAACCAAGTCCCATTCCTAATCCATCGACTGTCGATGATAAAACGTTGTTTTTGTTGGCAAAGGCTTCGGCACGTCCTAAAACGATACAGTTGACCACAATCAACGGGATGAAGATACCTAAACTTTCATGAATATCAGGAAGATAGGCTTGCATCACCAAATCAATGATCGTTACAAAAGCAGCGATGATGACGATGTATGCCGGAATACGAATGTTGTCGGAGATGAGGTTTTTCAACAACGAGATGAAAATATTCGACATCACGAGCACAAACGTTGTGGCTAATCCCATTCCCAATCCGTTGACGGCTGAAGTGGTTACGGCAAGTGTCGGACAAGTTCCCAACACCAACACCAAAATAGGATTTTCTTTAATTAATCCTTTTGTAAAGTTTTTCCATTGATTCATTGAACACCTCCTTTCTGTGCTTTAAAAGCTTGATAAGCACGATCTAATGAACGACAATAGGCACGCGATGAAATAGTAGCTGCTGTAATGGCATCTACTTCACCGCCATCTTTTTTAACAGTGAGTTTAAAAGTATCCGGATTTTTACCCGAAAATTGAGCGGAGAAATCGGATTTTTTATTATCCATTTTTTCGCCTAGACCCGGTGTCTCAGAATGTTTTAAGGTTGCTGTTTTGATAATGTCGCCGTTAGTATTGAAACCGACCATGATTTTGATTAATCCACTGAAACCGTTTTTATCAAAGGTCTCAACAGCTGTTCCCATCCATTCGCCGTTTTTATAGCAATCGAAAAAGGTTAAACTATCGGGATCGTTCAAGGCGGCAACGCGATAACTTTCGGATAAGCTATCAAATCCGGGAACCACCTCTTGAATGGCTTTGTTGATTTTCTCTTTTTGAACTGCCGCAATCGGATCTTTGGTTACATTATACACATATCCCAAAAGCACTCCCATAATTGCGGTAATCAATCCTAACACAATGATCATGTTAGGTAATGTCGATTTTAATTTTTTAGCCATGAATCACCTCCTTTCTTCCAAAACGTTGTGGACGGAATCCTTTGTTAATCAACGGAACTAAAGCATTCATAATCAAAATGGCAAACGAAACGCCTTCGGGATAAGCGCCAAAGGTACGAATTAAAATGGTGAGTAACCCGCAACCGCAGCCGAAAATGAGCATTCCGGGCTTGGTCATCGGCGATGTAACCATGTCGGTTGCCATGAAAATAGCTCCCAACATCATACCACCGGTAAAAATATGGAACAAAGGATCGGCATATTTTGTAGGATCAACGATCCACAAAATTCCTGAGAAAATGGATGCCGACAAAATAAACAATATGGGAATATGCAACGTTATTATTTTTCTAAATA
>JAQUSR010000077.1 GCA_028710155.1 Bacteroidales bacterium
TGATGACCATCAAGTGCTTTCATTGGGTCGTTTCGATCTCATAGTTTCCAATCCGCCTTTTTTCATCGATTCTATGAAATCTCCTTTCAATCAACGAAATAAAGCGCGTCATTCTGATTCACTTCCCTTTGAAACACTGATAAAAAATGCCATCCGATTGTTGAATGATCATGGGAAATTTTGTCTTATACTTCCTACACGCGAAGCAGAAGTTTTTACGACTCTTGCTGCCCGACAACAATTATTTCCCGAAAAAATTTGTGACATTTTTCCCTATCCCGACAGCCCTTTCAATCGAAAAATGATCTCTTTTCAACGACAACAAGTATCTCCCCATCACGAATCCTTATATATTCGAAACCATGACAGAAGTTATAGCAATGAATATCTTATGTTGACAAAAGATTTCTATCTAAATTTGGAAGAACAACAACAAAAACAATAAGTTATTCTTTCAACCAAATCACGGTTTCTCCATCATTACCAACAGCAGGAATAATATCAACAATTCGTGGTGAACGAATTTGTCTGCGCACCATTTCAGAAAGAACCGTTCCGTTGTGATAGCCATGAACCACTACAATTTTTTGGACGTTTCGCGGAGCTTTTTTAACCATTTCTTGAACTTTCTCTTTCGCCTCTTGTGCCGTAAGTCCATGAATATCAATTTTCAATATTGCAGGTTGAATCTTTGCCATTTTTATCCTTTCCACAAAAAAGCCTCACCTTTATTTCTAAAAGCAAGGCTTGTTTCACAAAAAACATGTTTAATTTTATAAACCAAATTCTGTTTTAACGACATCGACTTGGTCAATTTTTTCCCAAGTAAATAACTCAACTTCAAGTTCTTTCTTTCCTTCGTAAGGCGAAACAAACGATTTGGTTACTTTTTGCGGTTTACGTCCCATGTGACCGTATGATGCGGTCTCTTCGTAAATGGGGTTACGCAACTTCAAAATGTTTTCGATGGCTTTCGGACGGAAATCGAAGATTTTGGATACTTTTTCGGCAATTTCTCCATCTTTCAAATTCACTTTTGCCGTTCCGAACGTATTGATAAAAATTCCAACCGGACGAGCAACGCCGATGGCATACGACACTTGTAGTAACAATTCATCGGCAACACCGGCTGCTACCAAGTTTTTAGCAACGTAACGAGCCATATAAGCTGCTGAACGATCCACTTTTGAAGGGTCTTTTCCAGAAAAAGCGCCACCGCCGTGAGCACCTTTACCACCGTAAGTATCAACAATGATTTTACGTCCGGTTAAACCTGTATCGCCGTGCGGACCTCCAATGACAAATTTTCCGGTTGGATTGACATGGAGAATCAAATCTTTGTCAAACATAGATTGCAGTGGTTGAGACAATTTTTCAATGACTCTGGGAATCAGAATATCACGAACATCATCATGAATTTTTTTCAACATTTCGCAATCAGCTTTTTCAATAGCTTCAGGAGTGTTGTTTTTAGGAGAAATAAAATCGTCGTGTTGTGTTGAAATAACGATGGTGTGAATGCGTTTTGGTTTGTTATTGTCGCCATACTCAATAGTAACTTGCGATTTGCTGTCGGGACGAAGGTAAGTCATCACTTTTCCTTCACGTCTAATGGCAGCCAATTCAATTAATAACAGGTGTGATAAATCGAGCGACAACGGCATAAAGTTCATGGTTTCTGTACAAGCGTAACCGAACATCATTCCTTGATCGCCGGCACCTTGTTCCATCGGGTCTTCGCGTTCAACACCACGATTAATGTCGTGTGATTGTTCGTGAATGGATGAAAAGATTCCACACGATTCACCGTCAAAACGATACTCACTTTTGGTATAACCAATTCTGTTAATGACGCGACGTGCAACTTCATGCACATCAATATAGGTTTGCGACTTCACTTCGCCGGCAAGCACAACCTGTCCGGTGGTAACTAAAGTTTCGCAGGCAACTTTTGACGCAGGATCGAAAGCTAAAAATTCGTCCAACAGAGCGTCTGAAATTTGATCGGCTACCTTATCGGGATGCCCTTCCGATACAGATTCCGATGTAAATAAATAACCCATTTCTTTACTTTTTTAATTTGATTATTAAGTAATTAAAGGGAAATAACAAGATTGAGAGGAATCAAAAAATGTTATTGCTTTAGCATTTTTTTCTGTGGTTGCAATCAATCAACTCTTTCCACTTTTGAGGGTGCAAAGGTAATCATTTTCACTTATAATATTAAAATAAATTTTTTTTTAATCTTTGTATAAAATTTCAAGAAATATACTACTTTTGCAGACGTTTTTGAAGAGACAAAGTTCTAAAATATATTTCAGTTTATAACATTTATCTAACTGATTTTAAATTAAATAAAAAACGGGGTGTAGCGCAGTTGGTTAGCGTGCTTGACTGGGGGTCAAGAGGTCGGGAGTTCAAGTCTCCCCACTCCGACAAAGTAAATCTTACTCTTCACAAGATAGTAAGATTTTTTTTCATACAAATAAATGTAATATTTTCCATACATAATTAACTTTACCATGATCATAAAGTTCAACAGTTCAAATAATATGCGAAAACTCTTTTCATTCATTATTTTCCTTTTTTGTTCAGGAATATTGTTGGCACAAATGTCAGATGAACAAGTTGTTAGTTATATTAAACAAGCAAAAAGTCAAGGGTTATCACAACAACAAATCGTTACTAATTTGCAAAAACAAGGTGTTACGATAGATCAAGCAAGACGCATTCAGACAGCCTACTCCACAACTTCAACAACCTCTTCCTCTACACCTGCTACCTATTACGATAGACAACGGGATTTTCCGCAAGAATCCACTTCCAATATCACGATAATTAATCCTAACGATTTCAGTAATAGTTCTCAAAATGCGATTTTCGGACATAATATTTTTTCCAGCAAAAATCTCACATTTGAGCCTAATATGAATATTCCCACTCCAACGGATTATCGATTAGGTCCCGGTGATGAAATCATCATAGACATTTGGGGAGCATCTCAAACATCTATTAAACAAACAATTAGTCCGGAAGGAAGCATCGTTGTTGATAAATTAGGTCCCATTTATTTAAATGGAATGACCATCACAAAAGCCAATGCCTATCTACAACAAGAATTTGGAAAAATATACGCTGTTACGGGAGAGGATGCTAATTCACAGATTAAAATATCATTAGGTCAAACTCGTACTATCCAAATCAATATTATGGGCGAAGTTGTCTTTCCCGGAACATTTATGCTATCTTCATTTTCATCGGTTTTTCATGCACTTTATCAAGCCGGAGGTGTGAATGATTTGGGAACCATGCGTGCTATAAAAGTCTATCGTAACGGAAAAGAGATCTCTTCATTAGATATTTACGAATACATTTTAGAAGGTAAAATCGAGAATGATATTCGATTGCAAGACAATGATTTAATTATTGTTAACCCCTACGAAAACATTGTATCCATTTCAGGTAAAGTGAAACGCCCGATGCGTTACGAAATGACTCAAGAAGAAACTATAGAAACCTTAATAAAATACGCCGGTGGTTTTACCGGTGATGCTTATCAAGATAACTTATCTTTAGTAAGAATGTCGGAGCGTGAACGTAAAATTTTCACAATCAACAAAGATGTTTATGCCAATTTCAAACTCGAAGACGGCGATAGAATCAACATCAATTCCAATTTAAGCCGATTTGAAAACAGAGTTATTATTCAAGGATATGTATGGCGTCCGGGTGCATATCAATTAGGAGATGACATTACCGCTGTCAAACAATTAATTGATAAAGCAGAGGGATTACGCGGTGAAGCCTTTCTAAATCGAGCTCTTTTGCATCGTGAAAGAGAAGACAAAACCTACGAAATCATGCCTATTGATTTAAACAAACTTTATAGCGGTGAAATTGCAGATATTCCTTTGCAAAATCTTGATAGTTTGTATATTTCAAACATATATGACATAAAAGACAGAGGTACAGTTTCTATCTTTGGAGAAATTTCTCGACCGGGTACATTTGCTTTTAAAGAAAACACTACACTTTCCGATTTAATTGTACAAGCCGGTGGTTTATTAGAATCTGCTTCTACTGCCAAAATTGATGTTTCACGAAGATTGAAAGACCCCTCTTCTCAACAAGAAACATCCGAGATCGGACAAACATTTACTTTTGCCATCAATGACAATTTTTTTATTGAAGGCAACCCCGATTTTAAACTACAACCCTACGATCATGTTTTCGTTCGTCGTAGCCCAGGATACCAACCACAACAAAATGTTTCTATCATAGGTGAAGTACTATTTGAAGGCACTTATTCATTGCTTTCAAAAAATCAAAGAATCACTGAATTAATAAAAATGGCAGGCGGACTTACAGAAACTGCTTTTGTAAAAGGAGCCTATTTAATCAGAGAAATGACTTCAGATGAAATTGCCAGAAAAAATGCTACTAAAGAAATGGTTCAAAGACAACAATCTCTCGATAGTATTGATGTAAAAAGTGTCGATTTTTCCACTACGTATTATGTAGGTATTGATTTAGAAAAAGCTATTGCATCGCCCGGAAGTGACGATGATTTTGTTTTGCAAAAAGGTGATAGAATAGTCATTCCACAATTTGTCAGTACTGTAAAAATACAAGGATCGGTCATGTATCCCAATACTATACTCTATAATTCCGATTTAACCTTAAAAGACTGCATTGAACAATCGGGCGGCTATGCTTTTCGTGCCAAAAAAAATAAAGCATACATCGTTTATATGAATGGTACTGTTGCCAAAGTAAAACAAAATAAAAAGGGAATTGTCCAACCCGGATGCGAAATTATTGTACCTTCAAAACCAGAAAAAAATCGCTCAAGTCTTACTGAAATGTTAAGCATTGCTACCACTGCAACATCATTGGCCACCATGGTCGCCACTATCGCCAACTTATTCAAATAAAACGCTATGAACGAAACATCGAATAGTAATAAAGCTCTAAAACAGCAAGAACAAGAAATTGACCTTATTGAGTTAGCATTTAAAGTTTGGGGAAAACGAAAATTCATTTTTAAAGTTTGTGGTATCGCTGTAGTCGTTGGATTGATTATCGCCCTTAGCATCCCCAAAAAATATACAACTACCATCGTTTCTGTTCCTGAACTTCAAAATAGCAGCAGTAAAAGTGGTTTAAGCAACATCGCCTCCATGATGGGCTTTGATTTAAGTGCAGCCACCGGTTCAGAAGCTCTTTCTCCAATGATCTATCCCGAAATCGTTAAATCCACTCCTTTTATTGTGGATCTATTCGACATCCATGTAACTTCAGAAGAGGGAGAAATTGACACCACTTATTATGTCTATTTACAAGATTTTCAAAAATCGGCTTGGTGGGATTATATTTTTTTAGCACCAAAAAAAGCTATCGGATGGTGCATAAATCTTTTTAAAGAAGAAGAAGTTTTCGACCCGACTCAGAAACCTGATCCCTTTCATTTATCTATCGAGCAAAATGAGATCGTTAAAGCTATCAATAAAAACATTAGCGTTTTTGTTGATACTAAAAACGGAACCATCACTTTAAATGTTTCTGCTCAAGATCCTTTAATTTCAGCAACCCTCGCACAAGAAGTAATGACCAAACTACAAAATCACATCACCGAATATCGCACCAATAAAGCTAATATAGATTTGAAATTCTATGAAACCATGTGCCAAGAGGCTAAAGAAAATTATTATCAAGCTCAACAAAATTATGCCACTTTCGTAGATCGTCATCAAAACGTTGTCTATGCAAGTTTTAAAACCGAACAAGATCGCTTAAATAACGAAATGCAATTAAACTACAACCTTTACAATCAAATTTCTCAACAATTGCAAGCCGCTCAAATTAAAGTTCAAGAAACCAAACCCGTGTACACCATCATTCAACCGGCGAGCGTTCCTATTAAAGGATCTCCCAGCAGAGCCATGGTACTCATTGTTATCGTTTTTTTGGCTGGTTGTGGCGCAGTCGGATGGATTTTGGTCAAAGATTGGTTGAGGAACGTTTTTCATAAAAAGAAAGAGTCTGAATCAGAAGTCTAAAATCGAATAGTTTTTCAAAATATTGTGGATAAATAATTCCTAAAACCTTCCAATTATTCCTTGGAAGGTTTTATTTTTGCACTCGTTTAATCAACCAATTATGAAAAAAAGATTTTTTTATTTTATCCTTTTCATCTTCTCTATTAGTTCCATAAATAGTCAAACAAAATTGAAAACCATTGATTCTGTCTATCTTTTTCAATGGGTTGATTCCGTACTAAATTCACTTACTACACAAGAAAAAATCGCTCAATTGCTTTGTGTGCGTTCTTATTCTGATAAAACGGAAAAAGAATACCAACTAATAGATCAATTAGTAGAAAAATATGGTATTGGTGGAATCTGCTTTTTTAAAGGAACGGCTCAACAACAAATAGAACTCACTAACCGTTGGCAATCAGCTAGTAAAGTTCCTATTTTTATCACTATTGATGGTGAATCGGGTGTAGGAATGAGATTAACCGATGTTAATAAGTTTCCTTTAGCCATAACCTTAGGTGCCATCGAAAATGATTCCGTTATTTATGAAATGGGACGAGAAATCGGAAAACAATGCAGATCTTTAGGTATTCAAATCAACTTTGCACCCGTTGCCGACATCAATACTAACCCCAAAAATCCGGTTATCGGTTCTCGCTCTTTTGGTGAAAATCGCGAAAACGTTACTCGAAAAGCGACCGCGTATATGCAAGGAATGCAAGACCAAGGTATTATTGCCGTTGCCAAACATTTTCCGGGACACGGCGATACTCATAGCGATTCTCACTTTCAACTTCCTTTGATTCAGCACGATAGAAAAAGATTAGATAGCATTGAATTATTTCCGTTTCAACAATTGGTAGATTGTAATATTGATGGAATTATGGTCGGACACTTAAGTATTCCTACATTAGATAGTAATAAAACCGCTGCATCAGTTTCTCAACCAATTGTTACACAGTTATTAAAAGAAAAAATGCACTTTAATGGTCTCATCATTACCGATGGATTAGATATGCAAGGTATCACCAACTCAACCCAAGAAGGTGAAACCGAACTGAAAGCATTTTTGGCCGGAAACGATATGTTGCTCCTACCTCGAAATCCTATTGCCGCCATCAACGCCATCGCCGATGCCGTCGAAAATAATACCATCAGCATGGAAACCCTCAACGAACGTTGTAGAAAAATCCTTTTCTTCAAAATCAGAAACGGCATCAACGCGTACAATTTCATAGACACTATTGATGCATTACAACAGCTCAATAGTGCAACCGCCGAAGAGATCACCCAACATGCTTTTGAACAAGCTGCCACCGTATTAGTCAATAAAGAAGATATTATTCCATTGAAAATGAGAAATGTATCAAATATTTCTGTTATCAATTATGGACAAGATCGTTGTGGTTTTGATGCTATGTTACACAATTTCGCTCCGTTTCGCACTTTCAGTTATACCGCAAATTTAAAAACCGAAAAATTCAACAACGATTCTGTCATCATTGCTGTCGTTTATAGCAGCACACAAAAAGTGGGAAAATACGGAATTGCAGAGGCTTATATCCAACATATTCAACAATTGGCTAAAGAAAAGAAAGTGATTCTTTGTTTGTTTGCATCACCATACGCACTCTCCCTTTTTAAAAATATTCCGCTTCACGGACTGATAGTAGGATATGAAAATAAAAAATTCGCAGGCGATGCTGTTGCTCAAATTTTGTGTGGAATCCTTCCTGCATCGGGCCATCTTCCTGTAACAGCAGGCAATTTTAAAGTAGGCAGCGGAATTTCTATTAAAGCAACACAACGACTCACTTTTTCATCTCCCAACGAATTAAATATTAATGAAAAATATCTAAAAATTATCGATTCCATCGCACAATCCGGTATAGATTCTTGTGCCTATCCGGGGTGTCAAATCATCATTGCCAAAGACGGAAAAGTTTTTTATGACAAATCTTTCGGTTATTTCACCTATGAAAAAAAGCACAAAGTAACAAACAGCGATTTGTATGATGTGGCTTCTTTGACAAAAATTATGGCAACAACTCCTTGTATGATGTTGCTCAATGATCAACAAAAGATAGACATTGACCAAACCTTAGGCTACTACCTACCGTTTTTAGATTCTACTAATAAACAAAAATTAATCATTCGTGAAGTTTTAGCCCATCAAGCCCAATTAAAATCGTGGATTCCTTTTTACAAAATAATAGAAACGCCATTACATCCCAATAGCTATATTTATTCATCCATTCGTGATGAACAACATACTATTGCCATAACCTCACAAATGTATATGCGACCAGAATATCAAGATTCGGTTTTTGCGATAATTGCCAACTCTGATCTCTTACCAAAAAAACGCTACGTTTACAGCGACTTAGGAATGATTTTGATGGGAAAAATCATCGAAAAAACGACGCAACAACCTTTACAAAATTTTGTATCAGACAATTTTTATTCTACAATGAATTTAGCCACCATCGGTTATCATCCATTGGAACGTTTTCAACAACACGACATTGCCCCCACCGAAAATGATTCTTTATGGCGAAAACAACAAATTCAAGGCAGTGTTCATGATATGGGATCTGCCTTGTTGAACGGCGTTGCCGGTCATGCCGGAATTTTCTCCAACGCATGGGATATTGCTTGCATGATGCAAATGTATCTTCAACAAGGACAATGGAATATGAAAAGCTACATACAACCTGCCACGCTGAAAGAATTTACAGAAGCACAATTTCCGTTGGAAGATAATCGAAGAGGATTAGGATTTGATCGACCATTAAGCTATTATAGCTCCAAAGGACCCGTTTGCAAAAGTGCCTCACAAAAAAGTTTTGGACATAGCGGATTTACAGGCTGTTACGCATGGGCGGATCCCGCTAACGGATTGGTCTATGTTTTTCTTTCCAACCGCATTTTTCCCGATAGCAATAATACCAAACTTTCCAATATGGATATAAGAACAAAAATTCATCAAGCCGCCTATGATGCCCTCCTCATCAAATAAATTTTTCATTCAAAATACGTGATTCTCAACATTTTTTTGCTTCATTGTTTTTTTCTTATTACCTTTCTTTCATTTTTTGTATATCGTTGAATATTATTATTTTACAAAAGTTAATATCTTTCATAAAAAATTATTCAGAAAACACTTCGAGGAATACAAAAAAATGCTACTTTAGCACCCGTTTTTATTCAATTTGAATTATCAATTAATTGACGTATATTATGAAAAGTAAAAGTTTACAAATCAGCTTATTAGCTATTTTATTAGGTGCTTTCTTCACTGCATTCAGCCCGGAAATTTCGGCAAAAGGCAACACAAAAAACACCTCTTCAAGCCTTGAATGGTATTCAAGGGGACCTCAAAATATTGGAGGTTCTGTTCGTGCAATTTTAATCGACCAACAAGACGCATCCCAACAAACACTCATCATCGGATCAGAAGCCGGTGGCATTTGGATGAGCACTGATGGCGGAACAAATTGGAATCCAATCAATTATGAAAAAAATCTATTTGTAACCTCTTTAACTCAAACCGATAATGGCGATATTTTTATCGGAACAGGTGGCGATTATCAAGGATCCGGTTTATACAAAATGTCCGGTTCAACTATCACTCCTATCAACGACTCCGAATGGTCGTCCATTAATGACCTTGCCAGCAAAGAAAATAATGTTTATATTGCCTCAAGCGAAGGTTTAAAATATTATGACGGAAATACTTTCACTACATGCACAGCTGATGGCGTATCGCTTGAGGGTGTAGCTACCGAAGTTCAAGTGAACGAAGGCGGAAAAATCATTGCCGTAGTTGAAAAAGCTTGTTATATTTCTAATAGCTCTTTTGATGCTTTTGTCAACCACTCTACCGGAGAAGCCAATCAATTACCTTTACCTAATGTTACCGGTTCTCTTGCCATTACTTCTGATAATATGAATGACAATCTTTTTTATGCATCAGTAGTAAAAACTACCGGCGTTTTACACAGCATACTCATTTCTACAGATGGCGGTAACAATTGGGAAGTCATTCTTCAAGGCGGTGGTTCTATTGATCCTTTCGTGCTGGACAAAGTTAAATATGGTCTCGTTCATAA
>JAQUSR010000078.1 GCA_028710155.1 Bacteroidales bacterium
TCTGACGGGTTGTCAGCTGCGGCTGGCGATTCTGATACAGGGAATCAAGAAACCTACACCGAAAGCGGCGATTACGTACAAACATTCCAAAATGCCCTCGGTTGCGACAGCGTAGTAACGTTACACTTGACGATCAACGAAAGTGAAACTTACGAATTTACAGCTACCGCTTGTGAAGAATACACATGGAATAACGAAACCTACACCGAAAGCGGCGATTACGTACAATCATTCCAAAACGCACTCGGTTGCGACAGCATCGTAACGTTGCACTTGACCATCAACTATAGTGAAACCTACGAATTTACAGCTACTGCTTGCGACGAATACACTTGGAACAACGAAATCTACACTACAAGTGGCGATTATGTTCAAACATTCCAAAATGCACTCGGTTGCGACAGCATCGTAACGTTGCACTTGACCATCAACTATAGTGAAACCTACGAATTTTCAGCTACCGCTTGTGAAGAATACACTTGGAATAACGAAACCTACACCGAAAGCGGCGATTACGTACAATCATTCCAAAATGCTTTCGGTTGCGACAGCGTAGTAACGTTGCACTTGATGATCAATAAACCCGAAATTATCGAGGTGAATGGATCGCTAACTATTTGTAAAGATTCGTGGACAACACTTGAAGTAGAATCTTCCTATGCGAATAGTTTTGTATGGACAGTTCCGGATAATTTTGAAATGGTTCAGACAGAATCGCCCAACGTGATTTGGTTGAAAGGATTAGAAGCCGGTAGTGCCGAAATCTCTGTTTACGGTATCAATGATGAATGCGGTAATAGCGAAGTATATAATTTTGATATTACCATTGCACCGACTTATCATGAATATTATGAAGTAGAAGCATGTCAAGGCGGCAGCTATTCGGGCTACGGATTTAATGATTTAACGATGGAAGGTGTTTATAGCCAATCTTATACATCTGTTGACGGCTGTGATAGTATAGTAACCTTATCACTACAATTTGTTGAATCTGAAAGCCAAACGATTGCAGTAACAGCATGTAATAGTTATGTTTGGAATAATGAGGTGTTAACGACGAGTGGTATATGGTCTCAAACATTGACCAATGTCAATGGCTGTGATAGCATCGTAACATTGTATTTGACACTCTATCATGATGTAAGTATCGAAATGGAACAAACCGTATGCGACAGCTACACATGGAACAACGAAACCTACACCGAAAGCGGCGATTATGTACAAAACTTTACAACAAGTGCCGGTTGCGACAGCGTCGTAACGTTGCATTTGACCATTGTACCGTCCTACGAAACCAACGTAGAAGCATCAATTTGTTTCGGTGATTATTACAATTTCTTTGGCGTTATGTTGAACGAAAGCGGTCAGTACGAACACGCTTTGAATGCCCTCAACGGTTGTGATAGTACGATTATTTTAACATTGATAGTTAATGAATTACCGGATGTACAAATAGAAGGAGAAATCATGATTCATCTTGGAGAATCCGCTACATTAACAGCTACCGGAGCAGAAACCTATCAATGGTCAACCGGAGAAACAACAGAGGAAATCATTGTAACGCCTACTTACACCAGAACATACAATGTTATTGGAACTGACGGCAACGGATGTTCCAATAGAGCTTCACATGTTGTAGAAGTAACGCTCGGCATTGAAACGGTGAACGCAGACAGCTTCAAAGTGTATCCCAATCCAACGCAACAACGGGTAACAATTGAAGGCGATCACATGCAACAGATTGAATTATATAATGCCTTAGGACAACGTGTTCATTGGATGAATCTTTTAGAAAGTGAATCATCGGTAGAACTCAATGTTGAACGTTATGAAACGGGTTCTTATTTGATCCGAATCACAACGGTTGACGGAAAAACGCTCACCAAACGATTGATTATCGCAAGGTAACAAAATGAATTTACAGAAAAGGAGTTGTTTAACAGCTCCTTTTTTTTTAAAATCCTCTTTTATCAACGATTAAAAAATTATACAATAAACATAGTTTTTATCGGTTATATAATTAATTTTGCACACGAAATTTTGAAACCATTCAAAGTATGGACAGAATTTATAAAAGACCTGTTTTAGTGATATTGCAGCGTTATCTCAACATCAAACGCCGTGATAAATTTCTGTCATAAAATTTATTTTCTACACCTTTTCTTTGTTTTTAAAGCATTGGCTTATCGGTTTTTCGATAGCCTTAATTCATAAATTTGTATCATTTAAAAAATAAAAATATCATGGAATTACCATTTGCAGAATCTTGGAAAATCAAGATGGTGGAACCTATCCACAAAAGCACTCGCGAAGAGCGCGAAAAATGGCTGAAAGAAGCCCACAACAACGTTTTCTTATTGAAAGCTGAACAAGTGTATATTGATTGTTTAACCGATTCAGGCACAGGTGCTATGAGCGATCGTCAATGGAGTGCCTTGATGATGGGAGACGAAAGTTACAGCGGTGCACGTTCGTTTTTTGAATTAAAAGAGACCATCACGCGCATCACGGGTTACAATTACGTGATTCCTACGCACCAAGGTCGTGCTGCCGAAAACGTATTATTTTCTTACCTTGTAAAACCCGGAATGATTGTCCCCGGTAACGCTCACTTCGATACCACCAAAGGTCATATCGAAAGCCGTAAAGCTTCCGCCATCGACGTAACCATCGACGAAGCACACGATACCCAATTAGAACTTCCTTTTAAAGGCAATGTATCGTTGGAAAAATTGGAAAAAGTGTTGAAAGAAAACAAAGGTAATGTTCCTTTCATGGTTCTGACAGTTACTAATAACACTGTTGGTGGTCAACCTGTTAGTATGAAAAACATTCGCGAAACTTGCGAATTGTGTCACAAATACGGTGTTCCTGTTAATATGGATTCAGCCCGTTTTGCCGAAAATGCCTACTTCATCAAAACACGTGAAGAGGGTTATGCCGACAAAACCATCAAAGAGATTGCTAAAGAGATGTTTTCGTATGCCGATTGTATGACCATGAGTGCCAAAAAAGATGGTTTGGTCAATATGGGTGGTTTCATCGCCACTAATAAAGAAGATTGGTATGAAGGAGCTAAAGCATTTTGTATTCCTTTCGAGGGTTTCTTAACTTACGGTGGTATGAACGGTCGTGATATGGCTGCATTGGCTGTGGGTTTGGATGAAAATACCGAATTCGATATGTTGGATACCCGCATCCGTCAAGTACAATATTTAGCCGCCAAATTGGACGAATATGGCATTCCTTATCAACGTCCGGTGGGTGGACACGCCCTCTTTGTAGATGCCGATAAAGTTTTGACACACGTTCCTAAAGAAGAATTTCCGGCTCAAACGTTGACTTGCGAATTGTATTTGGAAGCAGGTGTACGTGGTTGCGAAATCGGTTATCTGTTAGCCGACCGCGATCCCGTTACGCGTGAAAACCGTTTTGGCGGACTTGATTTATTACGCCTCTGCATCTGCCGCCGCGTTTATACCAACAACCACATGGATGTAATTGCCGCTGCCTTGAAAAATGTTTATGATCGTCGCGAAAGTGTAACACGCGGTGTTCGTATCACTTGGGAAGCAGCATTAATGCGTCACTTTACCGTTCAATTGGAAAGATTGTAAAAATTTTCTTGTAAATCAATGATACACGGGTTCGACATTTTATCTGCGATATTTTGTTGAACCTGTGTTTTTTTAAAACTATTGCTATGAAAAAAATGATGTTGTTGACAGCCTGCATCACGTTGATGTGTTTTTGGAGTTGTAATACCGGTTCTCGAAAAGATACTATAGATGTTTCGAAAGTGCCACGACCCGAAATTTCTTTACATCGCTACGAAACGGCGCTGTTTTCTATTCCACAAAACGATTTTGAAAATGGTTTGGATGCCATTGCAACGGAATTTGAAATTTTTTTGGGCGACCAATATGCTACCGAGCAAAATCAAATTCAGCTGCTCGACTTTATCAACACACCGCAACATCAATCTGCATGGCAAACCATTCAACAAAAATATGCCGACCTCGGTTGGCTCACCGATGAGATGGCAACTGCTTTTCAACGTATTCAATATTTCTATCCCAAAACACAAACGCCGATTATTTACACCTATATGTCCGGTTTCGATTGGGAATCATCGCTTTATATTATAAACGATACCATTATTTTGGGATTGGACAATTTTTTGGGTGGCGATTTTTCGGTCTATCAGCAGTTGCAAATTCCGAAATATATCAGTTTCAGAATGGATCAGCCCTATATCGTTCCCATGATCGTTAAAACATGGGCTGAACAGACGTTGCTTGCCGACGAAAAGCCCAAACAATTGCTCGATTATATGATTTATTGCGGCAAAGAGTTGTTTTTTTTAGATGCGGTCTTGCCTGATGTTTCCGATGCAGTAAAAATTGGTTATCCGCAAGAAAAATTGGCATTTTGTGTGTATAACGAACAAAATATCTGGCGATATTTCATTGAAAAAGATGTGCTGTTTTCGAACGATTTTAATATTATTAGAAACTACATTCAAGAGGCACCCTATACAGGCGGGTTGATGATGGAATCGCCCGGAAGGTTGGGACAATGGGTCGGATGGCAAATCGTGAAATCATACATGAACAAAAATCCGGAAATATCGCTACAACAATTGATGCAGGAAAAAGATGCTCGTGCCGTTTTGAATGATTCGGGATATAAGCCAAAGTAACCGACTCCGCGTTTTTGCAGATTTCCATCTTTACGGTTTGTATCACAAAAAAATCATATCAATGTTTTGATATGATTTTTTTTTAAAATGATTTGAGTTTCATCATTATCGCACTATCCATTACGATTGAATGGTTAGTGATCCCAACAGGAATCGAACCTGTATTTAAAGTTTAGGAAACTTTCGTTCTATCCGTTGAACTATGGGACCTGATTTTGAGATGAGTCAATGGTTTCAAATAAGGCGAAAGATGTTTTTAATAGCGGAAGGTGATACCAAAGTTGGGTAAAATGGGCAATTGATAAGCCCATGAGTTTGTAGTGCGTTCGTAGTAGAAGATATTTTTGCGATTATAGACATTAGTAACGCCCAAATCCAAATCCAAGGAGGTGTGTTGACCTAAATAAAATGTTTTTTTGATGTTTAAGTCTAAACGATGATAAGGAGTTAAGCGAGAGGAATATAAATCGCCGTAAAGAATGACAAAATCGCCGTTTTGAGAAATATAATCATCTCCGATATTATCAAAGTTCAATTTTTCGGCATAACCGGCAGTAGGCGTGAAGGGGAATCCGGTTCCGAAATTCCAACGGGCACTCAACTCCCAGCTATAGCTTTTTCCAAGTTTGTAGGTAGCCATTACATTTAGGTTGTGACGGCGGTCGTAGTGCGGGGTGTATTCCATCAATTCGTCGCGACGATGAACGAATGCAAACGAATAGGCTGTCCAAAGGTAGAGGCGATCGTATTCCAATTTTAAAGATAGATCGAGCCCTTCGGCATGTCCATCTTCGATAATATAATCATAACTATAAATACCGGTTGGATCTTGCATGCTTCCGGCTGTCGATGTGGAGAATAATTTGTTTCTGTTGGTGCTGGTCAATTGAGAGAAATCTTTGTAATAGCCTTCGATATTAAGAGCTAAATAGCGATTAATATCTACTTCAAATCCGCCGACTATATGATAGGCTTTTTGTAAACGCGATGTCACCTCTTTTCCTCTAAATGTTTTTGGAGTTTGGTCGGTGGAAGGGCTGATGAGAAAACCATAGAAGAGGTTTACGACATCTCTGTCGGAAGCGGCTGCCATCAAATTTTGTGAGTATAAGCCGCCCGATGTTTTAAAACGCAACCAATCGGTAATATTATATTTAAGGGAGAGGCGTGGTTCCGGTGAAATGGCTGAGGGATAAGATGCGTAATATTGCAATCTGAATCCGGGTTCGATGATCACTTTTCCGAAGGTGCCTTTATATTTAACGTAAGCGGCAAATTCGTTGCTTTTTCCGTCTTGTGCTGATTTGATACCGTAATCGTTGGTTACTTCGTAATTGGTACCGGAAATAGCAATATCGAAGCCTGCTTTAATATCGCCTTTACCAAAGAAATGCGTAAAATCCATACGGGCATTGACATTGAAAATGCTACTTAATCCGTCTCTTTTTGCATTTTCGGTCAATGTGTTCATGGTAGTTTGGTAGTTGGAAAACGAAACACCGCCTTCGATAAGCGTGGAAGCTCTTTCGGGCGTAACCACAAAATTCAAGCCGGCGCCGTAAGAGGTCCATGCGTAATCAAGCAATCCTTTGTATTTGTCAACGCTATCATCATATCTAAAACCGAAGAAATTGACTTTTGAACCGTTATCGGTGCTAATGGTTAATTTTCCGTACAAATCCAAAAAGTTGAAAGGCAATCCGTTTTCATCGGCATATTTGTATAACACTTTAGAGGTTTGTTGGAGATATGAGTTTTTGGCTGATAAGATGTAAGTAACAGAATTAGGCGATTCGTCGGTCGATTTTTTAAAAGGTCCTTCGACTAAAATATTAGCACCAAAAGTGGTGGCTTGCAATTTTCCGGCATGATTTTTTTTGTTGCCGTCTCTCATTGAAATATCCATGATAGAGGAGATTCGTCCGCCATATTGAGCATTAAAACCGCCGGTATAAATGTCGGCATTTCTAATAAGGTCGGTTTCGATAACAGAAAAAAGCCCGATGGAGTGAAAAGGGTTGTAAATAGTAACGCCGTCCATCAATACTTTGTTTTGGATGGGTGAACCGCCTCGAATGTATAATTGTCCGCCTTGATCGCCGGTGAAAACGATGCCCGGAATCACTTGTAGATATTGCGCTAAATCGGCTTGTCCGCCGATGGATGGAATTTGTTCGATTTGTTTGGGAGAAATGGTTAATACGGATGTTCGAGTTTCGGTTTTACGCTCTTCGCGTTCGGCGGATATTTGAACGGTTTCTAAGGTATAGGATGCTTCGGTGATATAGAGATTTTGCGATAATAAGTCGTTTTTGTTGATAGTAATATTCATTTTTAAGGAGTCATAACCAACCGCAGTCACTAAAAGCATGTAGTTGCCTTCGGGAATTTTTGTGATGACATAATAGCCGTTGACATCGGTAGAGGCTCCATACGAAGTGCCTTTTAAATAAACATTAGTAAAAATGATCGGTTCGCCGTTTTTTTTATCGAAGACAAAACCACGAATTTGACCGGTTTGAGCAAATAATTGAAAAAAAGAACTTATAAGTATGATGAATAATATACAGCAGATTTTTAAGGGTTTAGAAAGAAAATTCATATAGATTTCAATTTATAATGTGTCAAAAAAACAATTTTGCAAAGGTAAATAAACCTCATTTAATAATTGTTTTTTTTGTTTTTTTAATACAAAGAAAGAATTCAGAAAAAAATCATCAAAAAATTTGTTTATATAAAAAAAAATTATTCCTTTGCACCATCCTTAACAAAAGGAATTTTGTATAATTAATTTATTAAAAATCAACAAGATGATTAATCAGTACGAGGCTGTTTTCATTATGACTCCCGTTTTATCTGAAGAACAGATGAAGGAAACAGCCAAAAAATTTAAAGATCTCTTAATCGAAAACGGTTCCGAGATCGTCAACGAAGAGTATTGGGGATTGCGTAAATTAGCATATCCAATTCAAAAAAAATCCACCGGATTTTATTGCTTATTTGAGTTCAAAGCTGAAGGTGAACTTATTAACACATTAGAAATTAATTTCCGTCGTGATGAACGCGTGATTCGTTTCTTGACTGTAAAAATGGACAAACACGCTATTGCATACAGCGAAAAACGTCGCTCTAACAGAACGAATCGTCAAGCAGCACCAATCGTGGATATTTCGACAGGAGAAAAAGCAGAAGTTTCTACTATGGATGATGCCGAAATTGATGAAAATTAATTATTAATCTTTAAAAGTAAAAAAATGGCACAACCTAATTCAGATATTAAGTATCTTACTCCCATAGCAGTAGATACCAAAAGAAAAAAATACTGTAGATTCAAAAAAAGCGGTATCAAATTCATCGATTATAAAGATGAAGATTTTTTGATGAAATTTGTGAACGAACAAGGTAAATTGTTACCACGTCGTATTACCGGAACATCCAACAAATATCAAAAGAAAGTAGCTCAAGCTGTTAAACGCGCACGTCATCTCGCATTATTACCGTATGTTGGTGACATGTTAAAATAAGGAGGTAGAACAATGGAAATAATTTTGAAAAAAGACGTAGCAAACTTGGGTTTTGCTCACGATGTCATCACTGTAAAACATGGATATGCTCGTAACTTTTTGATTCCTCAAGGTTTAGCTATCTTAGCTACCGCCGGTGCTAAAAAAGCCAATCAAGAAGTTATCAAACAAAAAGCTCACAAAGAAGCCAAATTAGTGAAAGATGCCGAAACATTACAAGCTGTTTTAAACGACATCACTGTAAATATTTCTGTCAAAGCTAACGAAGAAGGAAGAATTTTCGGTTCCGTTACTAATATGCAAATCTCTGAAGCAATTGAAAATCAATATCATTATGTGGTAGATCGCAAAATGATTGTTATTGCTGACGATCATATTAAAACATTAGGCTTATTTGATGCCAAAGTAAAACTTCACAAAGGTATTGATGCTGTTGTGAAAGTGAATGTTGTCGCCGAATAAGTAAGATCAATAGACTAAAAGTAAATGTTTTTTCATATTCCCTCTTATCAATCTTGGTAAGGGGGTTTTTATTTTTTACAAAAATCATTGATAATCATGTTATCCAAAAACGACATAAAACGAATTACAGCGTTACATCACGCCAAATTTCGCGATGAACAGCAGCGGTTTTTGATTGAAGGACCGAAAATCATCGATGAATTATTGAGAAGTTCTTATACAATTGTCGGAATTTATGCAGTCGCAGAATGGATAACCTCAGAAGCAGCGGCAACGGCGAAAAAGAAGCAATTGGAAATCATTGAAATTCCCCCTTCAACATTAGAACGCATTAGTCAATTGAAATCGCCGAATCTGGTTGTTGCAGAGGTTGAAATCCCGGTTGTAAAGAAACAAATAGATTTAAAACGACCGATTTTAGCATTAGACGGCATCAACGATCCAGGGAATTTTGGAACGATTATTCGCACGGCAGACTGGTTTGGAATTCAGCAGATTGTCTGTTCGGACAATTGTGTGGAGCTGTATAATTCTAAGGTTTTGCAATCGACTATGGGTTCGTTCATCCGAACAGATGTGTTTTATACCGATTTACAACAATGGCTTAATTCGCTTGCCGACGATAACCCTGTTTTTGGTGCTGTTATGGATGGCGACAACTTCTATGAAACGGAATTTTCCAAGACACCGGTTTTTTTAATTGGCAACGAGTCGAAAGGGATTTCAAAAAATCTGAAATCTTTGATCACTAAAAAAATTACGATTCCTCGGTGGGGAGGAGCAGAATCGTTAAATGCATCGATAGCTACCTCGGTGATTCTTAGTGAATTTACACGCAGTCAACGTTAATAGATCGTGTTTTTACCGAAAATATCCATTATTTTAGGATTAATGGTTTAATTATTTTGTTTTTGTAAAAACAAAGTGGTGCCTTCTGATAAAGAGGCTTTGCTGTCTATCAGATTATATTTACATAACGATTTTATTTTTACGCCTGTTTTTTGACTAACATCGCGTAAAGTCTCTCCGGCAGCTACTTGATAAGTGGCTTTTGTGCTTTTTTTCTTTTTGGGTTGCAAATAAACTATATCACCGATTTTGATGTTATCTTTTTGAGATACATCGTTGTATTTGAACAGTTGATAAGCATAAATGCCAAATTGTTGAGCAATGGTATACAAATTTTCTCCGGCATCGGCAACCACATATTCTACGTCATTGTTGATGTAAATGGGACGACCGTTAGGAGCTGTTCTGCTCTGAATATGCTGCATATATGTTTCTGCTTTGGGTAATGTCGGCATTGATGCGGGCTTGTTGGGTTCGGGATTGGAATGATTGTTTTTATCTTTTTTCTCAGCAGCCAAGTCTTTTGGAGAGATTAAGTCGTATTGATGTAAATTTTCATCTTCAATGATTTTTATCA
>JAQUSR010000079.1 GCA_028710155.1 Bacteroidales bacterium
CAACAATTCATTGATTTGAAACATCAAACTTTGTAATGCTACATCATAGTCAATCTGTTCTTTGTCTGCAATATAATGAGCTAACAGCCCGTCATTATTGACTAATTGATCGTTGAAAAGCACTGTACGTGTCGGTGGTGTACATAGATTTTGCCCCGGATGAATGGTTGCCCCTTCGTGACGTGTGATGAAACCACCTAAGCCGGGCAACACCACACATTCGTGCGATTGCAATAATTCAACGATATATTTCCCTAAATCCATCTTTTCAACAAAATAACTTATTGATTTTCTTTACCTTTACCTTTATAAAAATCCTTTATAAAAGATGGGCAAACTTACAAATTTTCTACGTTCTTCAAAGGTTTTCATAAAAAAAAGTTCAAGAGAACCTTGAACTTTTTTATAATTGATTCTCAATATTTATTGCTTAGAAACAGAATCTTGTTGTTGCATTAATTGCAAAATCATATCCTCAGCCGAAACGCCCAAATTTTGCAAACATATTTTTGCCGATTCCGTTAAAGGATGATCGGGGTATTGTTGAATAAATAATTCGTATTTTTCTTTAGCTAAATCCCAATCTCCTATGTTGTTTTCATTGACAAAAGCGATCATAAACAAAGCTTCAGGTTTTCTTGAAAAATCCGGATAATTATCAAAAACTCTGGAATACAATGTAATAGCATATCCTGCTTGATTCAAGTTGGCGGCAATATCAGCGGCACGCATCATCATTTCGGGTGATAAAGAATCATCCGGAAATTGATCGGCATAACTCACATATTGCTCCATCATATTTTGCAACGTAGCGGGTTCTTGAGCAGGCGTATTTTTGTTAAAGATTTGTTCTTCTAAAGATTTGATATTTGCTAAAGCTTTTTCTTGTTTATTTTTGCATCCCACCGTTATTAAAAGGGATACCACCATCGCCATAATTAAATAAGTATTTTTTTTCATTGTTATAGAAATTAGTTATCTGAAATTTTTCTTTTGTGAGGGGAAAATCATTTTGTAATCAGTGCGAACAGCGCCCTTTGAAATATCGTTTAAACGCCGTTTCAACACTATTTTTCGTAAATTAGTGAGGTGATCGACAAAAGTTTTTCCTTCTAAATGGTCGTATTCGTGTTGAATAACTCTTGCCGGAAAACCGTCGAACCATTCTTCGTGTTTAGTTCCTTCCATATCAAAATAGCGGATCAGCACTTTGGAAGGTCGAGCCACATCTTCGTGAATATCGGGAACGCTTAAACAACCTTCATTGTAAAATTCTTCTTCACCATCATAGTCTAAGATTTCGGGATTGATGAAGGCTTGTTTGAAAGCAGTCGATTTATCTTCGCCTTCGATGCTTAGTTGAGTATCGACCACAAAAATGCGAAGGCTTTTATTGACTTGTGGAGCCGCCAAACCTACACCTGAAGCATGGAGCATCGTTTCAAACATATTATCCACAAATTCTTTCAAATTCGGTTCATCTTTTGAAACATCTTCGGCTCGTTTTTTTAAAATCGGATGCCCGAAGGCAGTAATTGGTAAAATCATGTTTTACAATAAAATAATAATACAAAAATATTTTTTATCATTGAATTTACAGACAATTTTTGCTTTGTTGTTTTTGTTGCATAAACGTTTGCAAAATCAACGTGGCACTCACTTTATCCACTAATCCTTTATCGTATCGAATACGATGACTTTCGCCGGCTTCGCAAATGGCACGATGAGCCAATACAGAGGTAAAACGCTCATCACAACGAGAAATTTTCAGTGTCGGAAATTTTTTTTGTAACGATTTGACAAATGGTTCAATCACGCGAGCTGAATCCGACAAATTACCATGCATATCAGTAGCCTTTCCCACGACCACTTCCTCCACTTCTTCTTTCGAAAAATAATCTGACAGCCAATTCATCACTTCCTTAACATGAAGTGTAATCAACGGAGTTGCAATAATTTGCAATTCATCTGTAACTGCAATACCTACCCGTTTTTGTCCATAATCAATGGCTAAAATTCGACTCATTTTTCTATTTATAAAGCGTGGCAAAAGTACAATTATTTGTTCAAAATACACCTTATTAAAATATGAAAAAAGAGAAAAATCATCTTTCTGCTTATTAACAACTTCAATACGTTTCTGTTGAGGGAAAAAAATAAATTCCGTTATTTTATTTTTAATATCAAAAAGTTTTCTCTACTTTTGCACACCAAATTTTTGGAAAATTATTTTAATCAATTATGTCTAACGACCGGTAGCCATTCCGGATTTTAAAATGTAAAAATCATGGCAGAAAATGAAATCTTAAATCAGGAAGCTGTAAGTGAAAATACAGAAAATCAAGAAGTAACAGTTCCTGAAGTTGCTAACGATTCAACCGCTGAAAAACCTAAAAAAGCGGCAACAAAAAAAGCAGCAACGCCCAAACCGACATCCGACGATGCAACAAAAGAAGAAGATTCCACCGAAAAAAAGAGCGTAAAAAAAGCGGCAGGAACTACAAAAACCGCCAAAACTAAAAACGTTGAGGGCGAAAAAACGGAGGAAATCAAACCCAAACGCACCAAAAAGTCGGAAGCCATAGCGGATGATCCACAAGAAAAACCGAATTCGAAAGAGACTGTGGAAACAGAAGCCGTTTCAGAACCATCAATCGAACCAGAAGCTGAAACTGAAATTGATGTTTCGATGCCCAATATCAGCGACGAAGATCCTACTGTTGAAGCTGTTGAAGAAACAGAAGATTTAGTAGTTGAAAAAGAGGCAGATGAAAACGAAGAGGCGATTGCCGAAAATTTCGACAAAGATTTACAAAATGCCAAAACAACAGAAACAACCGATAATAATGAGGAAGAAGAAAAAGAAACATTTGTTGAACAAATTCCTGATTATCAAGATTGTACGCCGGATGCACTTATTACTGCATTAGACGAATTAATTCACAACGAACCTTTTGAACAAATCAGAGGACGTGTTGCAGCCATCAAAATCGCTTTTTTGAATCACGAGAAAAAAGTCAAAGAAGCCGATAAACAAGCCTTTTTAGAAGCAGGTGGCAATATCGAAGAATATGTTGAAAAACCATCGGAAGAGGCTGAACGTTTTTTTGCCACTTTCGATTTATATAAAGAAAAGAAAGCCGAATTTCAAGAAGCTTTTGAGAAACAAAAAGAGGAAAATCTGAAACGCAAAAACGAAATTTTGGAAGAGTTAAAAGAATTGCTCTCTTCCGATAAATCGTTGAAAGTCACCTATGACCGTTTCCGTGAATTACAAGAAGAGTGGAAAAATACCGGTATTGTTCCCAAAACAGAAATTGCCATGTTGTGGAACAATTATCATTTTTTGATTGAAAAATTCTTTCAAAAAGTGCGTATCAGCCGCGAATTAAAAGATTTGGATTTGAAGAAAAATTTGGATGCCAAAATTTCCTTATGCGAAAAAGCAGAAGAATTGCTCATTGAACAAAATCCTTTAGAAGCCTTCAGAAAATTACAAGAATATCACAAACAATGGAAAGAATTAGGCCAAGTTCCGTATGCTAATCGCGAAGAAATCTGGGAACGTTTTAAAACCGTTACCGATAAAGTGAACCAAAGCCGCCGCGAACATTACGATAGTATGCGTGACTCGCAACAAGCCAACTACGAAGCTAAAGTTGCCATTTGCGATAAAGTAGAAGAGATTGTCAATGGCGTTTATAATAGTTTTAACGAATGGACTAAACAATCGGCTGCCTTAGACGAGCTTTTCAAATTATGGAAAACAGTTGGTAGTGCCAGCAAAAAACAAAATGATGAGATTTGGACAAGATTCAGAGAATTGATGAATACCTTTTACAATGCTAAAAGAGAATATTTTGTCAAAATCAAAGATCAACATCAAAACAATTATAATCTGAAAGTCAATTTATGCTTAGAAGCAGAAGCATTGCAAGACAGCACCAATTGGGGAAAAACCACGCAAGATTTGATTCGCTTACAAAACGAATGGAAACAAATCGGACCGGTTCCGGGAAAACATTCTGAAAAAATTTGGAAACGTTTCCGCTCGGCTTGCGACACCTTCTTTAATAAAAAAGACCAATTTTTCTCAACACGCACCGATACCGAACAAGCCAATTTAAAAGCTAAACAAGATTTGATTGAAGAAATTAAATCGTATGCTACTGATGATAAATCAGAGGCACTCAACAAGTTGAAAGAATTTCAACGCCGTTGGGTTGAAATCGGTTTTGTTCCTTTCAAAGAAAAAGATAAATTGCAAACAGCTTATCGCACCGCTTTAAACGAACAGATGGAAAAACTGAATATCAGTTCGGTAGAAGTTTCTGCCATGGAATACAAAAACCGTATCGAAGGACTTTCCGGATTGCCTGATGGAGATAAAACTATTCGTAAAGAAATCATGTTCTTACAAAGCAAAATTGCTCAAATGCAAGACGACATCAACTTGTTGGAAAACAATATCGGTTTTCTTGCCAACTCGAAAAATGCCGACATTTTGAAAAAAGAATTTGAGAAAAAAATCGAAAAAGCAAAAAGCGAATTAACGTTAAATACTACAAAATTGCAATATTTGCGTCGCGAATTACTGAAAGATCAAGATAACAACAAGAAAAAATAATTTTTTTCGAATTTTGCCCTGATGATCATTCAACCGGTCATCAGGGCTTTTTTATGCAATCAAGTCAACTCTATCAAGAATAACAATTTACAACCATGAAACCAACCTTATTAATATTAGCAGCAGGTATGGGAAGTCGCTATGGCGGCATCAAACAATTAGACGCACTCGGTCCCAACGGAGAAACAATTATGGATTATTCCATCTTTGATGCTCTTCGCTCAGGATTTGGAAAAGTGGTGTTCATTATCCGTAAATCTATTGAAAAAGAATTTATTGAAATTATCATCAACAAATACAAAAACATCATTCCCTGTGAATATGTTTATCAAGAAATTGATAAAATTCCTACTGAATTTCAAGTACCATCAGACCGTATAAAGCCTTGGGGAACAGGTCATGCAGTACTAATGGCAGCAGATATTATTCACGAACCCTTTGCTGTTATCAATGCTGATGATTTTTATGGAGCCGACGCTTTTCAAAAAATGGGATCCTTTTTACAAACCCTCTCTACAACCGATCATCAATGGTCGATGATGGGCTATCAGCTTAAAAACACCCTTTCGGAATTTGGTTATGTTTCTCGCGGTATTTGCCAAACCAATCAACAAGGCATTCTTGAAACCGTAACCGAACGCACTAAAATCAAACGCTTTGATGATGGAATAATCAAATTTGAAGACGAAAACCAACATTTGACAACATTAGATGATTGCGTCTCTGTTTCGATGAACTTTTGGGGATTTACACCAATTTTTTTCCATGTTTTACAACAAGGTTTTACCGATTTTTTGAAAACACGCATCCACGAACCAAAATCGGAATACTATATTCCAACAGCTGTCAATCAAGAAATTAATGCAAAACATGTTACCGTTCGCGTTATCGAAACCACCAGCACTTGGTTTGGCGTTACCTATCAAGAAGACAAACCGACTGTTCAAGCTACTTTACGAAAATTAACAGACGAAAAATTATATCCATCGCCTCTGTTTCAATAGATTTCGTTCTTTATATTGATCATATCACAAAAAAAGGCACGATGTGCCTTTTTTTGTGATACTTCAAAACCAAAAATATTTATCACCATTTGTTGTTATGTTTTTTCTTCAAAATACTTGTAAATAATGATGTTTTTCTTCTAACATTAATATTTATTTTGCATCCTCAAAATCATTTTGGATGAAACGTCACACACGTCTTGCTTCCGGATTATTATTAGTTTTGGTACTCAATTATTTTGCTGCCATTACTCTTTTTCCGCATCAACACTTGTTGGGATCAAAAATTATCACCCACTCTCACCCCTACTCATCAAAACAACACTCGCATTCATCTCTTGAGTATCTTTTTATTCATTTTTTCAAATTGACGGCGGTTGCCCTCATTGCATCAACCGTTTTTGTTTTTCACCACTCTACTCAACCTCTTCAACGAATTATCGTTTCTGTAACTCGTTGGAATCTTTGTCGGATCAATATGATCCAAAGGCGTGGACCTCCATCCTTTTAATTTCCCTTTTTCTATTCTTATATTTCTCTATTTCAATATTGTATAGAAATAGAAAAGATTGTATCATCAATAAACCGATACAATCTATAGTAGTATTTTTTTCCAAACATTAAATAATTATAAAATGAAAAAAATTTTTATCGTCATTATATTATGGTTCATTGCTTTCAATGCTTTGAGCCAAACATCCAAAACAACTGATGCCAATATCAACGGTCATATTATTGATAAAGAGACAAATCAACACATTCCTTTTGTCAATATTCATCTTAAAGGAACGACTCTCGGAGCGGTGTCGGACGAAACCGGACACTATTTTATGACCAACCTTCCGGAAGGCAGTTTCGTTTTAGTAGCTTCTTCAATCAATTACGAACCGGAAGAAATTGAAATAGTTATCGTAAAAAACAAAACGCAAGAGATCAATTTCATGCTTCAACCGCAGGTAACGTTGATGGAAACGGTGGTTGTTTCTGCCAACAAATACGAAACCAAACAACGCGAGGCTGCTTCGGTAGTGAATGTGGTATCGCCCAAACTTTTCGAGCAGACCTCTTCCAAAAATGTAGCGGAAGTTTTGCCGTTTCAAACCGGATTACGTGTTGAAGAAACGTGTAGCAATTGTGGCGTTCCGCAGCTTAGAATCAATGGTTTAGATGGAGCTTATTCGCAAATTTTGATGGATAGTCGTGCCATTTTCAGCTCGTTGGCTTCGGTGTATGGATTAGAACAATTTCCTGCCGGAATGATTGATCGAGTGGAAATCATTCGTGGCGGCGGTTCTGCATTATTTGGCTCCAACGCCATCGGCGGCATTGTAAACATCATCACCAAAGAGCCCGATAGAAACGCCTTGTCTCTTTCTCATACTGCAACATTGATGGATAACCAATCGTGGGATAACAACACGGTTTTGAACGGACAATTTGTTACCAGCGATTTTAAAACGGGCGCTTATCTTTTTGGAACCGTTCGCAACCGCGATGCCTACGACCGCAACAAAGATGGTTTTTCGGATATTCCGCAACTAAAAAGCACTGCAGTGGGTTTTCGTGCGTATCATAAAACAAGCGATTATTCAAAATTAACGCTTGAATATCACCACATCCACGAATATAGGCGTGGCGGCGACAGCATCAATTTACCACCACACGAAGCCAATCTTGCCGAACAATTAGAACACAATATTGACGGAGGCAGTTTGAAATTTGACATCTTCACCAAAAACGGAAAACATTTTTGGTCTGTTTATTCATCGTTACAAAATATTGCCCGTAAGAGCTATTTCGGAACGCACAAAGATTTGAACGCTTATGGAAACACCAGCGATATCATGTCGGTTTCGGGGTTGCAATATCAATATAATATGAAACGTTGTTGGTTTTTACCGGCCACGTTGATTGCCGGTGGCGAATACAGCTACGACCAATTACATGATGTGATGGTAGGTTATCATCGCGATATTTTACAAACCGTCCATATTTTTGGATTGTTTTTACAAAATGAGTGGAAAAATGAAAAAGTGTCGTTCTTGTTGGGTGCACGTCTCGATAAACATAGTTTGATGAACGATCCTGTTTTTTCGCCTCGTCTGACGTTGCGCTATTCGCCCACAAAAGCGTGGACTTTACGAGCCAGCTACGCATCGGGCTATCGAGCACCACAAGTCTATGACGAAGATTTGCATGTGGGAGCTGTCGGTGGCGAGGTTTCGCTCATTACGCTTGATCCCAATTTGAAACCCGAAAATTCCAATAGTGTCAATCTTTCGGCAGATTGGTATCAACAATGGGGAAAAACACAAGTGAATGTTTTGGCAGAAGGATTTTATACGTTGTTGCAACATTCGTTTTTGCTGATGGAAAACGGACATGATTCACAAGGCAACTTATTATTAATCAGACAAAATGCAACGGATAAATTGTATGTAGCCGGCATCAATGTCGAAGGACGTTTCTCTTATCGTCAAAAGTTGAGTGCACAAATTGGTTATACATTTCAGCAAAGTCGTTACAACACACCACAAACATGGTCGGAAGATCCCACAGCCGAAACACATACACGACTGCTTCGCACTCCCGACAGCTATGGCTATCTGACTTTCAATTATGAATGTTTCAAAAATTTTAATGCATCCATAACAGGAACTTATACGGGTTCGATGATGATACCACATTATGCCGGCTATATCGACAACGATGTATTAACCACCACCGAATCGTTTTTTGATGTGAATGCACAACTTATCTACGGATTTTCAATTTCGCAACGCACAAAATTGGAGGTGAAAGTGGGTATCAAAAACATATTTAACAGTTTTCAAAACGATATTGATCAAGGCGTTGACCGCGATGCCGGTTATATCTACGGACCTGCTTTGCCACGATCATTGTATTTTGGTGCTCAATTAAAAATTTAGCACCAAAATATTAACTCAATCTTCTTTGAAAAAAGATCTTGTCGATCAAACAATCTTGTTGATTTTTCCGTAAAAATCATAACTCAACTTTTCTTTTTATCCATCCGCAACTCATGTCGCACGGCACGACGAATGGTACTAAATTTCGGGTGAAATGCTTTGGGACGAAGCGAACTTTCTTTCAACAAGAACAGTAACAGACAGATGATGGCAACTATGCACAATTGTCCGAAAATCTCTTTCATACTCACAAGAGTGGCTTGTTGCAACATTTTTCCTTGTAATGTTAGTATGGAAACATGATTGATTAAAGGATTGACATTGTCCAAAGTGCTGCTGATCAACATAGCATTTTTCTTCATCACGAAACGAAAGATTCGAGTTATAATTGCTTCTCCGACCAATGCACCACAACAAGCACTTGCAAATGCTTGAATGGTTAACGACTGAAAAAAATTTTGAAACGGAATGGATGAAAGAGCAGTGATAAATGTAATGGCAATCACTTCATAACCAAAACTTCGTAAAAAGATGGGTAAGAATAATTGTTCTTTAGCCAAATAGTAGTCGATGCGAAAATACATCAACAAGAGATAGGCTACAATGGATGAAAATCCGATGACAGTCATGATTTTAAAACGCCATTTTCGCTTGGCAAATAATAGATAACAAACTGCTGCTCCGAAAATGATGCCCAATAACACGATCCAATTGAGCGAAACAACATTCAGTGCATCGTATCCTAAGATTGTTTCTGTGAACATATATTCAAAAACGTGCGAAGGGCTGATAAGCAAATCGATGATGAAATAGAGTAAAAAAGTCATCCACACGTGTCGAAAAGTCCATGTTTTGTTGGCTATATACGGATGCCGAATAAACGAAGCTCGCCATAAATTGAGTGCTAACGTGGTTACTCCAAAAATCAATCCCATCCGAATATAAATCGAGTGCCACCAATCGTAATATTCACCATAAGTCAAAACAAAGATAAAACAGAGACAAGTAACGCCCCACAAAATTCCGCCCATCCAATCGATGCCGTACAAAGGCAACTTTTTCATGGCATGAAACGATTTGAATAATATGAACGTCAGCAAAAGAACAACAAAAAGCAATCCGATAATCAACCAATGCATATATTCCCATTTAGAAAGAAAAGTGGTGTAAAGTCCATGTTTTGTTGGCTATATACGGATGCCGAATAAACGAAGCTCGCCATAAATTGAGTGCTAACGTGGTTACTCCAAAAATC
>JAQUSR010000080.1 GCA_028710155.1 Bacteroidales bacterium
TGGTCGTTATTATCCAAAATTTACGAAGTAGAAAAATTCAGAGACGAACAGAACGAATTTGGCGGAACGTGTATAACGTTGGTCACTTTGCGATAAATCAATGGCTCCCTGAACGGATCACAATAAATTTTTCAATATCAGAAATGTGTCTAAAACTTTCATTTCAACACGAAATAAAACACTTTTACATAAAACAAAAAAATCTACCTTTGCACCTCTTTTAATTCAAAAGAAATGTCGTCGAAACAAGAACGCACTTATAAACGCAAATTACACACGTCTTATCTAACAACAATTGTTAGTATAACATTGGTTTTATTTATGTTAGGCATGTTAGGCTATTTGATTTTGAATGCCAAAAAAGTATCCGATCATGTCAAAGAGAACATTGGTTTAAGCATCATTATGACCGATGGAGTCAAAGAAAGTGACATTGTTAAACTGCAAAAATATTTAGATCGACAACAATACATTAAAGAGACGGAATACATTTCCAAAGAAGATGCCGCTCAATCGTTACAAGAAGATTTAGGCGAAGATTTTATCAGCTTTTTAGGTTACAATCCGTTAGAACCATCTATTGAAGCTCGCGTGAAAGCAGATTGGGCTAATAGCGATAGTTTATCACTGATTAAAAAGCAGTTGCTTGAAGCTCATTCCAACATCAAAGAAATTCAATATCAAGAAACTTTGGTACAATCTATTAACGATAATATTACCAAAATTTCTTTAATTATCATCGGTTTCAGCTTTTTATTACTCATTACTGCATTGGCTTTAATTAACAATACGATACGCCTTTCTGTTTATTCACGTCGATTCATCATTCGCAGTATGCAATTGGTGGGTGCTACCGAATCATTTATTCGTAAACCGTTTATTCATATAGGTATCGGGCAAGGTTTTATCAGTGCTGTTATTGCTGATTTTTTGATTTGGGGTATGTTGTGGATCGGACAAAAAGAAATTCCGGAATTGTTTAATTTACAAGAAATTGAAACTATCGGCATCTTATTTTTTCTGGTCATGGTTGCCGGTGTAGTAATTACATGGATTTCTAATTATTTCGCTGTTCGTAAGTATTTAAGAATCAATATTGATAATTTATATATCTAACAATTATGAGTGCAAAAGTTGTAAAAACCGAAAAGGTAATAGAAAAAGAACCTTCAAAAAAAGTGTATATGCCGTTCAAAAAAATGAACTATATTTTGTTTTTTATCGGTTTGGCTTTATTAATTTTAGGTTATGTTTTAATGATTGGCGGCGGATCAACAGATCCTGATGTTTTCAGCGAAAAAATGTATGATTTTCAACGATTAACATTATCGCCTTTATTAATTGTCATCGGTTTTGTAGTTGAAATTTTTGCCATTATGTGGCGACCGAAAGACGAAAAGTAAGAAATTGTTTTTGGTTTCGAGCGAAACCGAAGATATTTTGTCTTCGCGACATCTATGAGAATTTATTAAAACATAGTTCTTCTTTCATAAAATATTGTATTACTATTATTTAAACCCAAATTATGGAATGGTTCCAAGCATTAATTTTAGGTCTTATTCAAGGTTTGACAGAATTTTTACCGATTAGCTCTAGCGGGCATTTGGTGATCGGAAAAGAGGTCTTGGGCATTGATGCCGGTGATCCCACTTTCGAAATTTTAGTACATGCAGCCACTGTTTGCAGCACATTGGTTGTTTTTAGAAAAGAAATCGCTCAACTTTTTTTCGGTCTTTTTAAATTCAAATACAACGAAGAGACGGAATACGTTTTTAAAATCGTAGTTTCTATGATTCCCGTTCTAATCGTTGGATTGTTTTTCAAAGATTTTGTCAAAGATTTATTTGGAGAAGGCGTTGGTTTAGTGGGAATTATGTTGTTAATTACTGCCGCTTTATTGCTTTTTACTCAAATATTTAAACCAAAAAAAGAACATTCTATTTCCTACAAAGATGCCTTTATCATCGGTTTGGCACAAGCCGTTGCAGTTTTGCCCGGACTCTCACGTTCAGGTTCCACTATTGCAACAGGATTATTGGTAGGCGACAAAAAAAGCGAAGTGGCCAAATTTTCTTTTTTGATGGTCTTGGTGCCCATTTTGGGAGAAGCTTTCTTGGAACTTCTTGACGGACAATTTCATCCGGCAGAATCGGGCATTAGTATCAGTTCGATGATTATCGGCTTTTTAGCCGCTTTTATTTCAGGCTGGTTTGCTTGTCGTGTGATGATAGAAATTGTAAAACGCAGTAAATTAACCTATTTTGCCATCTATTGTGCCATTGTTGGTTTGGTGGCAGTGGGGTTCTCCATTTTTTAATAACCTCTGTTTGAATTTATTTCCGAACATTTTATGACCATTTCAGAAAATGCAGCATCGGTGCCATCGGTTTACGAAGAAGGTAAATTGCTTTTGGTAGATAAACCGTTGCGTTGGACCTCTTTCGATGTCGTTAATTTTTTACGCATTCGTTTGTGCAAAATGCTGGGTATTAAAAAATTGAAAGTTGGTCATGCCGGAACGCTCGACCCTTTGGCAACCGGTTTATTGCTCATTTGCACCGGCAAATTCACCAAAAAAATCGACTTGTTGCAAGGTATGGACAAAGAATATACCGGAACGATGAAATTGGGAGCCACAACGCCTTCGTATGATGCTGAATCTGATGAAAACCATACGTTTTCCATCGATGCCATTACCGAACAACAATTGTACGAAACCGCTCGAATGCTCACCGGAAACATTATGCAAGTGCCTCCCATCTATTCCGCCATCAAAATTGACGGTAAGAAATCATACATCCAAGCCCGCAAAAATCATGAAGTTGATTTGCCAGCTCGTCCGTTAACAATCTACGAATTTGAATTGACAAAAATTGATTTACCGCTTATTGATTTTCGAGTTCGTTGCAGCAAAGGAACTTACATTCGTTCTTTGGCACACGATTTTGGGCAATTACTAAATAACGGAGCCTATCTAACAGCATTGAGACGCACAAAAATCGGTGATTATACCGTAACAGATGCTTTTTCTATTGAAGATTGGGAATCAGCTATTTGTAAATAATATTTTCCTCTTCCACCATTTTTTCACCACGATATTTTTGAAATAATCGCGCAATAGCAATTACATCTTTTTGACAATAGGTGGCGATTCGTTCTACATCCTTTTCATTCCAATAAACGTTGCCGACTTGACTTCCGTCAATGTCATCTTTAGGTGTAGGAATATTGAAAATTGCCGTTAACAATGCCAAAGACGTGTAGTTTTTATAATCACCGAATTTCCATAATTCCATTGTATCCAAATGGGGAATTTCCCAAGGTTTTTTACCTTGAATATCTAAAATTTTGGGCAATTTTATGCCGTTAATCAGCATTCGTCGCGAGATATAAGGAAAATCAAATTCTTTGCCGTTGTGGGCGCAAAGCAACCAATGTGGATCATCAAACTTATTGATTAACAGATACCGAAATTCTTCCAACAAAATTTTTTCGTTATCACCGTAAAATGATTTTACACGAAAATTTTTCCCGATAAAAACCCCAATAGAAATACAAACAATTTTTCCAAATTCAGCATAAATAGCTGCCCTTTGATACAATGATTCCGGAGTTATTTCGCTGTTTCCCTTTAACATATCCGCTTTTTTGGTCCACAATTTTTTCATGGATTCGCTCAATTCTTCATAAACAGCATGTTGCGAAACGGTTTCAATATCTAAAAATAGAATTCGTTCGAGAGGTATTTGTTCTAACATTTTGCGTTATTTTTCGGCAAAGTTATACAAAAACATCAATGGAGATACAAAAATTTGAAAAAATATTACAAGCGTAAAAAATTGTAACAGAGAAATATTTAACATTAAGGAAAATCAGATACACAAATTTTTTTGGTATTTTGGGAGCGAAAAAAAGCTACTTTTGCAGATTATTTAAGCATTATGGTTTCGGAAAATAAATATAATTATCTATCTGATATTCAATCTCCTGACGATCTTCGGAAAATCTCTCGAGAAGATCTTGCTGAAGTTTGTAAAGAACTTAGAGAATACATTATAGAAGTGTTATCCAACAATTCTGGACATTTGGCTTCAAGTTTGGGGGCAGTAGAAATTGCTGTTGCTATTCATTATATTTTCAATACGCCGTATGATAAAGTGGTTTGGGATGTTGGACATCAAGCCTATGCTCACAAAATTCTAACCGGTCGCAAAGATCAATTTCCCGATAATCGCAAGTGGAAAGGCATCAGTGGCTTTCCGAAAATGTCAGAAAGTGAATTTGATGCTTTTGGTACCGGCCATTCTTCCACCTCTATTGGTGCTATTTTGGGTATGGCTGTTGCTTCAAAACTCAAAGGCGAAACCGATCGTCATCATATTGCCGTCATTGGCGATGGTAGCATAGGCGGTGGTATGGCTTTTGAAGCTTTGAATCACGGGGGCGATTTAAACACAAAAATGCTGGTGATTTTGAACGATAACGGCATTGCCATTGATGAGAGCGTGGGAGCTCTGCGTGAAATTTTTGCTCGAATGACCGCCTCACCACATTACAATCGTTTCAAGGGAAAAGTTTGGAAAATATTCTACAATAGCAAAAATTTTATTGCCTTTTTGCGACACTTTTTCAGAGGTATTAAATCAACCTTAACCGGAACAAGTAATATTTTTGAATCGTTGAATTGGCGATATTTTGGTCCTATTGATGGCAATAACATTGAAGCATTGTGCGAATTGTTAGAACGTTTGAAAGAGATTCCCGGTCCAAAACTACTCCATGTCATCACCAAAAAAGGAAAAGGCTTGCCGATCGCCGAAGAAAATCCCATCACCTATCACGCACCCGGAAAATTTGATAAAACCACAGGCGATATTATTCTTACGCCACCTTCACGTCATCCCGAAAAATATCAAGATGTTTTTGGACATACCATTGTTGAACTGGCAGAAAAAAATCAGAAAATTGTCGGAATTACACCGGCAATGCCCACCGGTTGTTCGCTTTCGCTAATGATGGATATTATGCCCCACCGCGCCTTTGATGTTGGTATTGCCGAACAACATGCCGTAACTTTTGCGGCCGGATTGGCGTCAGTTGGCGCTATTCCATTTTGCAATATTTACTCATCTTTTATGCAACGCGGTTATGATCAATTGATTCACGATGTTGCATTACAAAAATTACCGGTGGTTTTTTGTTTAGATCGTAGCGGTTTGGTAGGCGAAGACGGACCAACACATCACGGCGTTTTCGATTTGGCTTTTTTGCGCCCTATTCCCAATTTAACCATAGCTGCTCCCATGAATGAAATTGAACTCAGAAACATGATGTTCACCGCTCAATTGGACGGTCAAGGCGCTTTTGTGATTCGTTACCCGCGCGGTCGTGGTGTAATTTTGGATTGGAAACAACCTTTTGAGTCGTTGGAAATCGGTCGCGGACGACAACTTCGCGAAGGATCCGATATTGCCGTCATCAGCATCGGTCATGCCGGAAACTTTGCCGAAAAAGCCTGTCAACAATTAGAACAAGAAAATATTTCAATTGCTCATTTTGATATGAGATTTTTGAAACCTTTGGACGAACAGTTGTTACATAAAGTTTTTTCAAACTTCAAAAAAGTGATTACAGTAGAAGACGGCACCATTATTGGTGGATTAGGCAGTGCAGTGATGGAATTTATGACCGATCATCATTATGTTGCAGAAATTCGTCGTTTAGGCATCCCTGATCATTTTATCGAACAAGGAACAGTGGATCAACTATATCATCTTTGCGGTTATGATGCAGAAGGTATTGTGCAAACAATCAAACAAATGCTTCAACCATAACAAAATTTGCATTATCTAAAACCTTGATATATATGACAAATGAAACACCTGCTTTTAAAAGACAAAATTCGCTAAAAAAAGAAGAAAAACGTGTATATCAAAAATTTCTGAAATGGTTTTGGGGAATTTTTGTAGGATTTTTATTATTGGTTTTTATCTTCTTTTGTGGTATTGCCTACGAATGGTTTGGCGATATGCCCACCTTTGAAGAATTGGAAAATCCAAAAAGCTATTTAGCATCTGAAGTTTATTCGTGCGATGGTGAATTATTAGGAAAATATTACTTTGAAAATCGCTCAACAGTTTATTATAGCGAAATATCCCCCTATTTAGTAGAGGCTTTGGTGGCTACTGAAGATGCTCGTTTTTATGATCATAGCGGCGTTGATATGAAAGCTACTTTTCGGGTGGCTTTCGGCGTTTTATCCGGACAATCGAAAGGTGGCGGATCAACTATTACTCAACAATTGGCAAAAAACCTTTTTCCGCGTGGCCGCATCAACAAAGCCCAATTGGTTTTGAGAAAATTTAAAGAATGGGTAACCGCCATCAAATTGGAACACAACTACTCGAAAGATGAAATCATTGCCATGTATTTCAATACCATTGATTTTGGCAGTCAAGCTTTCGGCATCAAATCGGCAGCCATGACTTTTTTTGGCAAATTACCCATCGAGTTGAACATGGAAGAAGCTGCGTTGTGTGTGGCAGTAGTCAATGCGCCTACCAGATATAGTCCGGTAAGAAATCCAGAAAACGCTCTCGCACGCCGTAATTTAGTACTCAGTCAAATGGAAAAATACGATTACATCACTCCCGAAGAGTGTGATTCCGTTCAACAAATTCCTATTGACATGAGCCGCTTCAAACTTCAAGATCATCAAGGCGGACTTGCTCCCTATTTTCGCGAATATCTGCGACAATTTCTCAAAGAGTGGTGTCAAAATACGATGAAACCAGACGGTACGCCCTACGATTTGTATAAAGACGGTTTGAAAATTTACACCACCATCGATTCGCGGATGCAACGTTATGCCGAAGAAGCCGTTACCGAACATTTAGGAAAAGATTTACAACCGGCATTTTACAAACATTGGAAAGGACACGACAACGCTCCTTTTTCCGATTTATCGGACGAAGAGATCGAAAAAATCTATCAAACAACCATGAAACGTTGCGATCGTTACCGCGATTTAAAATCATCGGGTGCCGACCAAGAAGAGATTCAAAAAATATTCGATACACCGGTTGAAATGACGTTATTTTCATGGAATGGATTGATAGATACCGTTTTATCTCCTATGGATTCCATCAAATACTATATGTGGTTTTTGCAGTCGGGCTTGATGTCGATTGAACCGAATACAGGCTATGTGAAAGCCTACGTGGGCGGTCCCGACTTTCGTTTTTTCAAATACGACCATGTGAAATCAGGTGCCCGACAAGTCGGATCCACTTTTAAACCGTTTGTGTACGCATTAGCCATTCAAGAAAAAGGTTATACTCCTTGTACAGAAGTTCCTAATATTCAGCCAACTATTGAGCTTCCTGATGGCAATGTGTGGGAACCTGCCAACTCGTCAAAAGAATGTCAAGGAGAAATGGTTACACTCAAATGGGCTTTAGCCAACTCCATCAATTGGGTTTCTGCTTATTTGATTAACGAAGTTTCACCACAAGCCGTCATTCAATTGGCTAGAAAAATGGGTGTCAAAAGCGAAATTCCTCCCGTTCCCGCTATCTGTTTAGGCGTTGCTGATATCAAACTTTCCGAAATGGTAGGAGCTTTCAACACCTATCCCAGCAAGGGTATTTATGTAGAACCCATTTTTATCACCCATATCGAAGATAAATACGGCAATGTTTTGGAGGCATTTTATCCTAAACGCACAGAAGCCTTGAGCGAAGAGACCGCCTACACCATGTTGCGTACCATGCAAGGTGTTGTAGAAGCAGGAACTTCCATTCGATTGCGCTATAAATACCAACTAACGAACCCTATTGCCGGAAAAACCGGAACCACTCAAAATCACTCAGACGGATGGTTTATGGGCATTACGCCTCAACTAACAACAGGCGTTTGGACCGGTTGCGATGTACGCAGTATCCACTTTCGCAACATCAAAGAGGGACAAGGTTCCAATATGGCTTTGCCGATCTTTGGATTGTATATGCAAAAAATTTATGCCGATAGTACACTGAATTTTCCAAAAGACGATTTCGAAAAGCCTACAAGTGGTTATGATGTAGAATTTGATTGTAGCAAGGTAAAAAAAAGAGTGCAAGATTTTTAGTGAAATAACCATTAACGAACACAAATTATTTTTGACATGAACGAAGACCCAAAAAATATCATCAACGATGTAACCGAATCGGAATATAAATACGGTTTTACGACAGATATTGAAACGGAAACCATTGCCAAAGGCTTAAACGAACACACCATTCGATTGATTTCACAAAAGAAAAACGAACCGGAATGGCTGTTGGATTTTCGTTTAAAAGCTTATCGTCTTTGGCTCGAAATGGAAGAACCCGATTGGGCACATCTTACTTATCAAAAACCCGATTTTCAAAATATCATCTACTACGCTGCTCCCAAACACAAAAAACAGCTCAACAATATGAGCGAAGTAGATCCGCAATTGGTAGATACCTTTAACAAACTCGGCATCTCGCTCGAAGAACAGAAAAAATTGTCGGGTGTGGCTGTCGACGCGGTGATGGATAGTGTTTCGGTGAAAACCACTTTCAGCGAAACCTTGACTAAATACGGTATCATCTTTTGCTCATTTAGTGAGGCAGTTCAAAATCATCCCGAGTTAGTGAAACAATATTTGGGCAGTGTGGTGCCGGCGGGCGATAATTTTTATGCAGCCCTTAACTCAGCCGTTTTTAGCGACGGTTCGTTTTGCTACATTCCCAAAGGAGTCAAATGTCCGATGGAGTTGAGTACCTATTTTCGTATCAACGCAGCCAATACCGGTCAATTTGAACGCACGCTGATTGTGGCAGACGAAGGAGCCTACGTGAGTTATATGGAAGGCTGTACAGCTCCGCAACGCGATGAAAATCAGCTTCATGCTGCCATTGTCGAAATTGTGGTCATGCGCGATGCCGAAGTAAAATACAGCACCGTTCAAAATTGGTATCCGGGCGATAAAGAGGGTAAAGGCGGCATTTACAACTTCGTTACCAAACGCAGTATTTGTAAAGGCAACAATGCCAAAATTTCGTGGACTCAGGTGGAAACCGGCTCTGCCGTAACTTGGAAATATCCGAGTTGTATCTTACAGGGCGACAATTCGGTGGGCGAATTTTATTCTGTTGCGGTGACCAATAACTATCAGCAAGCCGACACGGGAACGAAGATGATTCATCTGGGACGAAATACCAAAAGTACCATCGTTTCAAAAGGAATTTCAGGCGGAAAAAGTCAAAACAGCTATCGCGGGTTGGTTCGTGTGTCGCGTAATGCCGAAAATTCCAGAAATTTCTCGCAATGCGATTCGTTGTTGTTGGGCGATCAATGTGGCGCCCACACTTTTCCATATATGAAAGTCGAAAACAAATCTTCTATTGTTGAACATGAGGCGACAACCTCAAAAATTTCTGAAGACCAATTGTTTTATTGTCAACAACGCGGTTTAGATATGGAAACAGCCATTGGATTGATTGTCAATGGATATGCACGCGATGTGTTGCAAAAACTTCCTATGGAATTTGCCGTTGAGGCACAAAAATTGCTTTCCATCAGCTTGGAAGGCAGCGTAGGATAAAATTTTTGAAAAATCAAAAAAACCGCCTTCTATTCAAATCGTAAATGATCAATTATTATAACTATGGATATAGAAATTAAAGACTTTTTAAGCTATCGGATGGTAAAAAGTGAAGATTTGAATCATCACAAAACTTTGTTTGCCGGACGTTGTGCAGAATGGATCGTTGAATCGGGATTT
>JAQUSR010000081.1 GCA_028710155.1 Bacteroidales bacterium
TTTCTATCCAAGCGTCCTACCGGATAGATGCGCTCTTTGCAAGCGTGTTTTATCAATTCCATAACGGTATCGCGACCATCGGGATCGTCCAAAGAGGTGATGAATCCTTTCGGTTTATTCAACACCAAATAGACTAACTTTTCGTTTTTCACCAACTCTTCGTTGACGATGACAGTATCGTTTTTGGTCACTTTGGTTCCCATTTCTGTAACCACTTTTCCGTTGACTTTCACTTCGCCCAAGGCAATCATTTCGTCAGCTTCGCGGCGCGAGCAGATACCCGATTGAGCGATGTAGCGGTTCAAACGAATTTCGCCGTTCTCTTCTCTACTTTCAAAACGTTCAGAGCGGTAGCCCTGTTTTTTACGCTCAAAACGTTCTTCACGATCATAGTGTCTTGTTTTGTCAAAATCTCTGCGTTCATCGCGGGCGGAATCGTTGAAACGGCGTTCACGAGTGTCGTTTCTGCGTTTTTCGTAGCCGGTCGATTCTTTACGTCTTCCCGAATAACCGCCTGTGCGTGGCTGACGATCTCCTCCGGTACGTGGTTGACGGTCGCCATCGTTGCGTTCCGGTCTTCCGAAACTTTTTCTTTCTCCTCTTTCCGAGCGAAAACCTCCTTGATCATCAGAACGGTCGAAACTGCGTTTGCGAAACGGTTTTCTTTCACCATCAGACGAAGGTGCTGCGTTTCGGTAATTGTTGCGTCTTTGTGGACGATCTTCGTTGGAACGTTCAAAACGATTTTCGCCATCTTTTCTGTCAGAATCGTTGCGGCGATACGATCTTTTTTCGCCATAATTGGAAGATTCAGAACTTCTGAAACCACCTCTTCTGCCACGTTCTAAACTTGGTCTTTCTTCTCTTTTGCGAAAATCTCTTTTTTCATCTGAATCTCTTGATTCAGAATTTCTTCTACCCCTCACGGGTGCGTCATCACGACGCTTTTCAAATCTGTGTTCTCCTGCTTTTTCGGCGGTGTTGAACTTGCGGGGACGGCTGCCCCTTCTTGCATTTTCCATGAATGTAATAACTACTGTTCTTCTTGATTATTGTTAACGGTTTTTTCAGAGGGTTTTACCACTAATTGTACCGATTTAATTCCTTGTAAATATTGAAATTCACTACGTTGTTGTAAAGTAAATGTCCACGTTCCTTCTTGAGAAAATTCAAATTTTTTTCGTAAAAGTTGTTCTAAATTAAAGAAATTCTCATGCGATTTCCCTTTAAATTTCCCTTCATTGTTTTTATACCATACATTATAAGTAGAAATTCGTTCTTCTTGATTGGGAGCGATTATTTCCATATCCATCAACATTTTATCTTTACGTATTTGAATAGTATGTTCCAATTCCAAAAAAAGATCATAAGGTTTGTTCAACATGTTTTTTTCAACTTGAATTGTTAGCGTTACAATATTAGGACGTTCCCAAACCATTTCATCAAATAGGTATTCTTCTGAAACGATCTTTTCTTTTGTGTTGTTAATTAGAATCACTAATGTCACGATGAATACACATAAAATGACTATAAAAAAAGGTTTTTTCCAATTCATAAATTATCTTATTAATTGATTATCTTATTTTTACAATTTTTTCCAACTATTTTTTTAAATGGCTGCAAATGTACACGAAAAGTAGGTGTAATCAAGCAACAATCAACGTAAATATTTCTTTTGAAAAAAAAGGCGAGAACTTCGAAAATAAGTTCTCGCCGTTAACGATTTTATGGTTTATTTTTGTGGAATATTTTTTAGAATATCCACTATTAAATCCCAGAATTTTTGCACTGTAGCAATTTCGATTTTTTCTTCTGGAGTATGTACCATTTTCAGTGTCGGACCAAACGAAACCATATCCAAGTCGGGATATTTTTCAAGAAATAAACCGCATTCCAATCCGGCATGAATAGCACGAACAATCGGTTCTTTATCAAATAGTTTTTTATAGCTTTTCACTGCAATTTTCAAAATATCGGAATTCGGATTGGGGTCCCAACCCGGATAGCCGTCAGAATGCTCAATTTTTGCACCGGCTAATTTAAAAACACTTTCAACACGAAACATAATATCTGTTTTAGCAGAAGTTACTGAGCTACGTTGACTGGTTCCGACAATTAATTTGTTATCATTTAAAACTTTAACGCTTGCCAAATTAGTAGAAGTTTCTACCAATCCTTTTAATTTAGTACTCATTTCAATGACACCGTTAGGACAAGCATAAAGCGCTTCAACTAATTTCTTTTGGAAAGATTTTCCCCATACCGATGTAGGTGTTTTTATAGAAGTAAGTTCAATTATGACATTCGGTTCATGTACTAAGATTTCTGATTTAATTTCTTCTGAAATATTGTTAAAATATTGTAAAAATTTTTCGTTTAATGATGCAGGAACGATAAAATGAGCCGTACATTCACGCGGAATAGCATTGCGTTTGTTGCCTCCATCCATATAAAATAGTTGAGCGCCCATTTTTTCTACGGGCGTATATAAAATACGTGTTACCAATTTGTTGGAATTAGAGCGATTTTTATCAATTTCATCACCTGAATGTCCACCTTTTAATCCTTTGACGGTTATTTGATAAGCTATAGAATTGGCAGGTGTTGTTTCCCATTTTACATTAAAAGTGGCTGTGGTATCGCCGCCGCCGGCACATCCGATGAAAATTTCTCCTTCGTCTTCTGAATCCAGATTCAAAAGAATATCGCCGGAAATAAAACCTTTTTTGAGAGCGAAAGCACCGGTTAAACCGGTTTCTTCATCCACTGTGAAAAGACATTCAATGGGTCCATGTTCCAACTTGTTGTCCGTTAAAATAGCTAATTGAGCTGCCACACCGATTCCGTCATCTGCGCCCAAAGTAGTGCCCTTGGCATGCACCCATTCGCCGTCAATCACAGGCTGAATGGCATCTTTTTCAAAATCAAAAATGGTATCAGAATTTTTTTCACAAACCATATCAATGTGACTTTGAAAAACGACTGTTTTACGATCTTTATACCCTTTGGTAGCACCTTTTTTAATGAGTACATTACCAATTTTGTCTCTTTTTGCTTGTAAATGATGTTGTTGTGCAAAATTTAATAACCATTCTGTCATTTTCTGTTCTTGTTTAGAAGGACGTGGAACAGAACATATTTCTTCAAAATAATTCCAAACTGCGTTGGGTTGAAGTTGATCTAAAATTTTTCCCATTGTTTAATTTTTATGATTTGTAATAAATTGATATTTTAATAATTATTATTTTCTAAAATTTCTTCTAAGTGCATCATATACTGCAAATTATTTTGCTTTCCGATTTCTAGGACATTGATACCATATTGCGTATAAAATTGATGCTGTTCTAAAAAAATGATACTGCCTGCCAATAGTTGTTTCAACGATAAATTCACTTTTCGCACCATTTCCCATTCATGTTTTAGACAAATGGAACGTGCCATAAAATTTGGTAAGCCGAAATGAAAACAATCGGCATCACTTAAAATTTTTTGAGCTATCGTCTTTTTTTCAGAGTGCAGTTCCGTTGCCCAAATACAATCTGTAATAAATTGTATATCTGATTCTTCAACATTTTTTTCTTGTAAAAATTCTCGAGCTACTATCATACTTTCTCTTTCATGATTCAAATAATCGTTGATAAAACCTGTATCATGAAACCAAGCTGCTATTGTAATTCGTTGAACATCATTTTCGGCAATATTTTCTTCGTGACAAAGAAATTGAGTTTGAAGAACAACCTCTTCGGTGTGTCGTAAATTGTGATAGCAATAATTATCGGACAAATTATTGATTATTAATTGAGTAACAAAACCACTCGATTGATTGATTAAATTTGTCCAGTCTTTCATTTTTCAAAAACTAATCCGGCTAAAATAACGGCATTGATCAATGTTTATTATGATAAGAAAAAACCTTCTTTTCTTTTTGCGGCAAAAGTACATAAAAATATTTGAATTTTCATTGTATTATCTCAAATAATTTCTACCTTTGCACCCCGAATTAAAAACGTTGTTTTTGAAAGATTTAAAAGAATATAATATTGCTTTTTCAGGATTGAAAAATGACATTCATCAATTTGATTATCAAATTGATAAGTCTTTTTTTGACCATTTTGAAGAAGCAGATATTCAAGATGCAAAACTGCAAGTAAATGTTGAAATGGAAAAACAAGAAACGATGCTTATTCTTCATTTTGACATTTCCGGTAGCTTGACTACCACTTGTGATCGTTGTTTGGAACCTTGTAATTTGGATATTTCAAAAGTAACTATTTTGATTGTAAAATTCGGAGAAAAATATGAAGAGATTTCTGATGATGTTATTGTGATTCCTCGATCGATGAATTCGTTGGACATCAGTCAATATATCTACGAATTTTCCATGTTAGCATTGCCCCTTCAGCGTGTTCATGCAACCATTGGCGGTGTGAACGGTTGCAACGAAAACATGATGTCTTTTTTATCGAATAACAGCGATTCAGATCATCAAGAAATTGACCCGAGATGGGAAATTTTGCGTGAATTAAATAATTAAATAACAATAAAATAAGTTTAAAATGGCACATCCAAAGCACAGACATTCGTCTACAAGAAGAGACAAACGTAGAACGCATTATACAGCAACAGCTCCTACAATAGCCACTTGCTCAAATTGCGGTGCAGCTGTTCAATATCATCGCGTATGCCCTGAATGCGGTTTCTACAAAGGAAAATTGGCTATCGAAAAAGAAGCCACAGCATAAATCTTTTTTTAAAAGATTATTTTGACTTTTTCCTTCCGGAAAACAGCATAAAAAAATCGGATATTTCTATCCGATTTTTTTTGTCTAATTCTATCTCGTCCTAAAAAACCTATAACGGTTATTTAGGACGAGATAGATTTTTTGATAAAGCATCATTATTTGTTAATGAGCAATTACAACACGTTTTGTAACAATGATTCCATCATTTGTTATGATGCGGAATATATACGTACCACATTCAAAACTTGATGTGTTGATGGATTGATTTACAACTTTAACATTGTTAATTATTTGACCAAGAGAATTGTAAACTGAAATACTTTCGATATTATCTCCTTGAATAGTAACTTTATCGTTAGCAGGATTAGGAAAGATATTGAAAGCGTTTTCCATCTCGTAGATATTAAGATTAATATCTACACAATCATCATTGGAAGGATCCGATTCACCATTGATACATGTTGCTGTTGCAACATAGCAATAATGTCCATTTGCCAGATTTTCATCAATAAATGAAGTTTCAGAGAGGTTAGAAACGATAAGTTCGTTATTACGATAGACATTAAAAGTAACTTCGTCTCTTGTGTTATTTGATGGATAAGAAGTTTCTGCGTATTCCCAAGAGATAGTTACATTATTGTCATTAACTACTGCAGTCAAATTGGTTGGGGCATCGCAACTTTGTGGTTCGGGAACAGTAATACAAACTTCGTCGCAACGAGGGCTTGTACCTGACTGACACACTGCTTCAATTTGGAAACAGAATTCCACATCATAGTCGATATTTTCCAAAACGGCAGAAGGATTTGTCCAATTAGTGGCGGCTTGTTGTCCATTGACATAAATATTATACGACAGAGCATCAGGAACAGCATCCCATTGAATGGTAATGGTTGCGGCTTCTGAATTTCCTTCAGCAGTTAAATTTTCAGGTGTACCACAGTCGTTTGCATGAATTTCAGCACATGCTTCGTTGGATGCTTCACTTAACTCGGTTTCGCAAACGGTTTTAATTGTGTAGCAATAGTTACCGGAAGTCAAATTTTCATCGGTATAAGAAGTTGTTGAAATAGTAGCAATTTCTTCGGTCCCACGATAGATTTTATAGTAATGTTCGTCTGATGATGGAGCAGTCCATGTCAAATTGATGTTTGATCCTTCTGTTTCAGCTGTCAAATTGGTTGGAGGATTACAAATGATTGGAGCATCGCCAATGGTGAACGTTACATCCAATGGAAATTCGCCTATGTTTGGATTTTTTGTTTTGAAAATCACATCGGCATGGAAAGAGCCTTCTTCAGCCCAACTACCGTCTCCAATAAGTGTTACTTCTTGAGTAGCTCCTGCTTCCAAAATTCCGTGGTCAGGCGTAATCGAAAGCCAACCCATTATAGATTGGATGGCAAAACATGAAACTTGAGATTCAAAATCACCAATTAATTCAAAGTTGTTAGTGTTTAAATCAAATCTGTAGAGTTGAGCGATTTGTGCAGTTTGATTGTAGGATGCCCAATACGGGGTGTTGGTTTCACGATCGCAAGAGATATCTTGTCCATAATTTACAACAAATCCTGCAGCCCAAGAATTGATAATAGCTCCGGTAGAGGGGTCGATTTCGCTAATGCCACCAATTTCGGCATCAATAGCCAAGAAACGACCGTCGTTGGTAATGGTAAAACCGAGAAGATAGTTCGTTAATGTAGTTGTAATAACTTCTGTTGCAGCTCCGGTTGACAAATCAATGGTATAGATGGTTGTATGATCGCCTAATGAGAAACCATACATTTGATCATCATTTGGATTATAGGCAATACTTCCGTAGGGATTTCCGGTGCTGATTTGTGTAAATTCGCCGGTAGTCGGGTTGATTGTTCCAAAAATTCCGCTTGTAGAAGTAGCAGTATAATACATTCCATTATAAAATTCTGCACAGTTGGTAAACTCTGGAAGCAATACTTCATAAGGGGTAAGAGCAGCCGGATTTTCAATGATGAAATGATTTAAGTCATTACCGCCTACTGCAATACAAGCTTCGCTATTGGTTGATCTGCTATTGATCGGTTGATATAGATAATCGGGAGTAAATTCAGGAGCTTTTCCAAACGATTTTGGGCTTTTTTCCGATTCAACGGTTTCAGAAATACCTGCTAGTTGCCGATATTCTTCATACGAAATTCCTTGAGGAATGTTATTAGATCTATCCGAATAAATCATGGAGCTATTCCAAGAAACAGGTCCGTTGCCGATATTGCTCAACGTTACAGTTTGTGATCCATTTTCCATATAAGTGGTTTGGATAGTAACTTCGTCAGCAGAAAGGTTAATGATCGGTGTATTTAATAAGAAATTTTTGGTTTCCATTGCTGTTTCAGGGATATATCCATTTTCAGACAATGAATTATGTCCTTCAGCACTGACAGTAATATTATAAGTATAACCCATCAAAGCTTCTAAAACATAATTTCCGTTGGCGTTTGTAACGGCACTTGGCGTCATTGTTCCTGCAAATGTGATAATGGCACCTTGAATAGGTGTATTGGTAGCCAAATCTTTAACAGTTCCCATCACCATTGTCATGTCAGGTACAGCACACAAGTTGTTGTATGTAAAGAAAAGTCCGGATGCAGTTTGTTGACCGGGATTTGAAGTGTAAAGAACAACATCATAAATATCTTTAATGACAAACGAACATTCATCATCCCAACCGCCTGAAGTCCAAATGAAATCGACAGCACCCTGACAAACAGGAACGTTTACGATTGCAGTAAGTCCCGATTCGACTGTGGCGGATCCATATAAAACTCCGTTCATCATCACGGAAATAGATGCACCGTTCCAACCATCTCCATAGCTATCTGTTAATTCTAAAACTACATCACACATGTCAGACACTTCACAACCTTGTGTTATAAAGCTCATCGGTCCTGTCCAATTTCCCGTTGTTGATTCACAATTCGGTTGAACAAAGAATTCATAGGAATTATTTGCTACTAATTCTGTAAGGATAAAAGGATGTTCATTGGCTACAACAATGGTTCCTGTACCTTGTTCAAAACCATTCAAACCGTATTCGACATTCCATGATGTTGCTGTTCCGTTTTCAAACCAATCAATAGTGGCAGTAGTTAAATCGGTTTCAACAACCGATAAATTGCTGACAGAAATACATGTTCCTAATTGAAAATCTTTTGTTATAGTTGTTTCAGAAGGAACGAAATAGCCGATTTCAGAATAAGATTCAAAACCGGTGGCTGAAACAGTGATGTCATAGGAAGATCCTTGCAATAATTCAATGGAATAAAAGCCTGTTGTATCAGTCGTAACCACTGATCCATTGGCACCGTTGAAGTTGACAGAAGCATTGGAAATCGGTGTATTAGTGCTGAGATTTGTAACAATACCCGACACAATACATGTTGTAGATGCAATGGTACACATTTCTAATTTAATATTGCTGCGTTCTTGAACAACACTTTGAGCAGGAAATGGATTTGCAGGATTTAGCGGTGAATTGCCATCAGCACAATACAAAATGGTGCTGTTAAATTCTGTTGCAGATGAATTAAATGTTTTTTCGGACCCTGTTGAATATTCTCCTGAATTGTTCAAAACGGCTATTACCAAATTGCTTCCGGTATATTCGAATGGAGTGTTCAAAACAATGGTACACCAATGGTCTATTCCTGAATTATTAAATGTGAAGTTATCTGAATAAACCGTTGTCATGGCACTGGTAGGAATCCAACTTGTGGTGTTTTCAAATTCAGCAACATCTGTGTTACCTAAATAAATGGTAATCGATTTTGGATTTTGTGGTACTGAATAAAAATATTGGAAAGATAAAGTATTGATTGTACCGGTAGCGATACCCATTTCAGCTATTTCTGTAGCAGTTAGAATGTGTTGAATATAAGAGTATTTGAAATAAGTATTGATGGGCATATTTCGTGTTTGCGTTTGTTCTGTTCCAAAAATCGGAGTAGCATAAGTTGTCCCTTCTGCACAATTGAAAATGGTTATAAATTGAAGAGGACCTGTCCATGTTCCTATACCTGAAATTCCACAATCTGGTTGAACATACACATCATAACCTGTTGAGATGGTGAGTTCTGTGAGTTCTATTGAAGTTGTAGCAGAGGTAAGGATAGTGCCTTCTGTTTCCGGATTAAATCCTGCTAAACCGTATTTTACATTCCATGAAGTGGCTGTACCATTTTCTGTCCATGAAATAGTAGCTGAAGTTACATCCACAGATTCTGCGATAATATTACTTACAGGAATACAACTGGATAAAATGAAATTTCGAGTTTCTAAATCATTAATGATTATATATTCACTTTCTGTATAAGATTCAAAACCGGTAGCAGTGATTTCGATTTGATAGGGAACACCTTTTACAAGCGAAATAGTATAATTTCCTAATGAATCTGTTGTTACAGATGTTCCATGGTAACCAGAAAAATGAACGGTTGCATTTGCAATAGGTGTATTCAAGCCAAATTGAGTAACCGTACCAATAACGGTTGCTGCACCTTGTCCACCGCCTATCGTACTTAGTATTTGTAATGGATAGGCTGTTCCAGATGCATTTAAAGGCAAAACATGGATAAGAAATTCTGAACTTGGAGCTTGACTATTCCATGTATAGGTAGTATCCGAATAAATGTGAACACCCCACATAGGAACCAATTCCTCAATGGGTAGTTGCATTAACTGAATCAACATGTCAATTTCTGATGGTGATCCTATTAATACATGATAAGAGGCACATGCATCATTTGGATTAAACGAAACATGAACCGATGTTTGTGTAACTTCTCTTAAAATAATATCAACAGCAGGATCTTCGATGATTGGAACGACAGCGATTTCTGTTTGCAAAGCAAAAGCAACATTTGCAGCATTCATAGGTAGTGCATAAATCACAAAAGATTCGTGAGCACTTTGACTAACATAATGATAAGTAGTATCAGAATAAACATGACTGCCCCACATCTGAACTAATTGTTCAACA
>JAQUSR010000082.1 GCA_028710155.1 Bacteroidales bacterium
CTTTAGTTTGTCCGCACGCTGCCATTCGTCCGGTGGTGATGACCAACGATGAAAAAGCAAAAGCTCCTGCATCAATGGCAACTATCGACATGAAAGCACCGAAAGAACTCGCCGGAATGCACTTCCGTATGCAAGTTTCTGCTTTGGATTGTACCGGTTGCGGCAACTGTGCCGATATTTGTCCTGCTAAAGAAAAAGCATTGGTAATGAAATCTTTGGAAAGCCAAATGGGTGAAGTTGAAAATTGGAACTATGCACAAAACGAAGTTACCTATAAAGACAACTTAATCGACAAAACGGCATCTGTGAAAAACAGCCAATTTGCACAACCGTTATTTGAATTTTCGGGAGCTTGTGCCGGCTGCGGCGAAACTCCGTATATCAAATGTATCACCCAATTATTCGGTGAACAAATGATGATTGCTAACGCTACCGGATGTTCTTCCATCTATGGCGGATCGGCGCCTGCAACGCCTTATTGCAAAAACAAACGTTCGGGTTGCGGTCCGGCTTGGGCAAACTCGTTGTTTGAAGATAATGCCGAATTTGGTTTGGGTATGTTTACCGCTTCTCACAAAATGCGCGATCGTATCGAACGTATCATGAAAGAAGCCATCGAAGGTTGCAACTGCTGTTCAGCAGAGTTGAAAGGATTGTTCCAACAATGGATCGATAACCGCGAAAATACTATAGAAAGCAAACGTATCGGCGATGCCATCATTCCGTTGGCAGAAAAATGCGATTGCAGCTATTGCCAACAAATCGTTGAGTTGAAACACCATCTGACCAAAAAATCGCAATGGATCTTTGGCGGTGACGGTTGGGCATACGACATCGGTTTTGGCGGCTTAGATCACGTGTTGGCCAGTGGCGAAAACGTAAACGTTTTGGTTTTGGATACCGAAGTTTATTCCAACACCGGCGGACAATCGTCAAAAGCTACACCGGCAGGTGCTGTTGCTAAATTTGCTTCATCAGGCAAAAAAGTTCGTAAAAAAGACTTGGGCATGATTGCTAAATCATACGGTTATGTTTATGTAGCACAAGTGGCTATGGGCGCTAACCAAGCTCAATATTTCAAAGCCATCAAAGAGGCTGAAGCTTTCAACGGTCCTTCATTGATCATTTGCTATGCACCTTGTATCAATCACGGAATCAAAACCGGAATGAGCCGTACGCAAAACGAAGAAAAAATGGCTGTAGATTGTGGTTATTGGCACTTATGGAGATTCAATCCGGCAGAACAAGATGCAGGACAAAACGGTTTCCATTTAGATAGTCCGGAACCAAAATGGGAAAAATTCCAAGACTTCATCATGGGCGAAGTTCGCTACAACTCGTTGAAGAAGACCTTCCCGCAAGAAGCAGAAGAACTATTTGCCGCTACTCAAAGAAATGCTCAATGGCGTTACGAAGGGTATAAAAAATTGAGTGAAGGAAAATAATCAATTAATTTTTAATGTAAATATTTATAGATGTGGTGACTTTGAGTCATCACATCTTTTTTTTAGTATTTCGGTAAAATAATAATCATCAAGTTGTTCGAATAACGAAAAAAGATAATGGTTGTCTCCATCGGTTTCGAGGTGAATTTCAAATGATGACCGTCAATGGAGAAATAACGCAGGAAGAGGCCAAAGTTGCTGAACGATTAAACCTACCGAAAAAAACTTTGCATCAATAATTTTTTGTTTGTTAGAACAATTAATTTTGCACGCTCTAAGAACATCAATTCGGAAAAACAAATAATGCAACAAAAATCCGCAAAAAATTCAAAACAATTTTCGATAAAAGTGACCGACCCGATGCCGTTGATGGATTTTTTGAAAGAAAAATTGAAAGGACAAAGTGGCACTTCCATCAAGTCATTGCTGACGCATCGGTGCATTTTGTTGAACCATCGTCAGGTGTTGACACAATACAACTATCCTTTAAAAAGTGGTGATGAAATATCCATTCAATCCTCAAAATCAAGCCGTTATAGTTTATTACATCCCAAGTTGAATATCGTTTTTGAAGACGATTTCATCATTGCAGTGGAGAAAAAAGAGGGTTTGCTTTCGGTGGCAACGGCGCACGAACGTGAATTGACGGCATACAACATTTTGGATAACTATTTGAAACGCAAAGACCCCAAAAAACGAATTTTTGTTGTTCATCGTTTAGATCGCGAAACATCGGGTATCATGTTGTTTGCAAAATGTCGCGAAGCACAAGTGAAGTTGAAAGCCGATTGGAACGATCGTGTTTTGGAACGCACCTATATTGCTGTAGCCGAAGGCGTTTTTGAGCCCAAAGAAGATACCATCGTCTCTTATTTATATGCCGATGATCAAACCGTTATGCACAGTAGTCAGAACGAAGAGGACGGTTTGTTGGCCATCACTCATTACAAAGTGTTGCAATCGAACGGAAAAGTGTCGTTGGTACAGCTCAATTTGGAAACCGGACGCACCAACCAAATTCGAGTTCATTTGCAAAGCATCGGACATTCGGTCATCGGAGACGAAAAATACGGTTCACATCAAAATCCGGTCGGTCGGTTGTGTCTGCACGCCAAAACCATTCGTTTTCGGCATCCCGTAACACAACGCATTTTAACCTTTGAGATGGAAGTTCCTCACGTTTTTGAAACGTTGGTGCGATAATTTTTCTCCATTAGATTTACTATTTTCCGCTTTACAAAAACCAAATTTTTAAAAATTTGGTATCATTCGTTTTGTTGGTTGTCCATTTTCAGAAACTGAGACTTTGTATGTTTGGATTCTTACACCGTAAAAAAATATTGGGACACTCAAACATAGAAAAATTAATTTATATTATTGATCATTAAATATTTATTCGGATGCCAAAAAAAAGTGCGGAAAACAAAAAAAGTCAATCTTCCTTTTCGACACAAAACATTGTGTCGAAAAAGATATACAATTATAAATCAATTGATTATATAGATAAAACTTTTAGGTAATAAAGACAGATTCTACATTATTTTTTGAATTCAGGATAATTTGCAAGTAATTCTTCAAGTCTTTCTTGTTCGTCTTCACTTAAATTGTTTTCTGAAAACATTTTTTCTCCATCTGGTCCGTATAATTTCGTTACTTCAACTTTCAGAACTGCGTCTGCTGGTGCATCTACTTGTCCCCAATCACTGAATATACTAGGTGTTATATTCCAACTTCCTTCTTCTCCCGGTTCAAGCCCACCTGAAATCTCAATATTAAAGTCTTCTTTTATCCATGGTATACTTCTATTTGGACTTACTAAAGCCCTTGTGAAATAGGCTCTTGATACAGCTTTATCTGTCCCATTCATTAAAGTAATCTCAATAAAAGGTTCTTCGACAAATCCTGGACTTTTTACCTTATTGTTATAATACTTATTATAATATTCATAGTGAGAGTAATAGTCTGGTAGAAATTTTGGCTTTTTGTAAAATCGTGCATGTTTGACTTCAAATTTAGCAAATATTAATTTGTCTTTTTCCGCTTGTTCCATTTTTTGATATAGTTCTTCAATCTCTCCTTTAGCTTGTTTTTTCTTTAATTTTTCGATTTCAGCTTTAATTTTTTCACCTTCTGAGATAATGTCATCAGCTGTTTTATCATCAAGTTTGAATTTTATGTTAGAGAATGTTTCTTTTGCCACTCCTTCTTGCATTGATTTTTCAATGTCAAGTCCGTAAAGCATGATAAGGTTCAATGACTTTTCAAATTTTTCCTTCTTGTCGTCATCTAATGTTTTTATAATTTTTTCAATTGACGATTTCATAGATTCTTCACTTGAAGCATCAATTTTCTTTACACATGAAGAAAGCAGAATTGCGATAACTCCTAATAAAACTGTAAATTTTTTCATGATTCTTTTTTAAAATTGTTTATGTTTCGTTTATTTTAATGTGCCATGGCTCGCCCTATAAAAAACGAGTGTTTTCTACTATTATTAATTGAGTTGCCAAATAAATCTATTTATAAGCATAAATATCAAGAAATGTTTGGCATTTCGAAGTACTTTCCTATAAAATCGCTCAATAGCCGAAACGCAGTTTTGACACCTACAATTTGACATGACATCTAACTGAGCTTCGGCTTGGGTAAAGAAAGTGCAAATGTGTCAATACAGCACGATTACTCTATTTACTTATTTTCTGCTGGTTTACTCTCTGGTTGTACTGGTGATTCTGGCATTTGGGGAGCTGCATTTACAACTACATTTATATTATTTTGATTTTGATTTCCACTATGACCAATAAAACCGTGCATAAGATTATATGTATCAACCTTTCCTCCTAATGTAAATAAGTCAATAAATGCACCGACACCAAGTAATCCGAATGTACAGATCCAGAGGATTCCCGTTCCAATTTTACCAAGATAAAAACGATGTAGTCCTAAAGTTCCAAAAAAACCGATAAACCATAATAAATAAGCTACGCCTTTTGATTTCATAATTTGTAATGTTTTGAATTGTTATAAAAATTGATTTTTTATTCACCATTCCAACGATATTGTCGAACTAAACCTTCTTTTTTTGTCTCAAAGTTGCGTTTGTCATTATCAATTACTTGTTTAAGCAACCAACCAGCGTCTTTTCCAGCTTGTTCAACATCTTTGGATTTCTCGTACAAAAAGAACATCGGGGTTCCTTCCCAATCATAATTATCGCCACCTAACAAATCTCTTGCGGCGAACCATTCATCTTTTTTGTTTTTGCACCAGCAATAAACAGCACCTTGCAGAAAATCAAGGATTTTTTGCTTGTGTTCATCAGTAATCCCATGAACATCTCTGATTTTTGAATTCTCTATTAACATAAGATTTTTCCTTATACGTGTCGGATACAACTTTTAATAATTGCCTACTCTGTTCAGTTTTCGGCATCTCTGTTTTTTGAAAAGAGGAACGTCTTTCAAACTCTAAGCAATAAAAAAAAGCGGAATTGTTTCGTTGATTGCTTATTACATTCTGGGGCTCTGGTAAACCGTTGGGAAAATAAGCACGATACAATTCACGCCTTGACACGTGAACCTCTCGCTTTCTTATCTCTTCCCATTAGAATTTTACCAGAATTTCAGAATGGAGAATAAAAAGTCGAAACTCTATATTTTATGTTCTAATCGTTTTGTCAATTCATATTTTCTTGTTTAAAAATTGATGCTGCAAAAATACAATTTTTCATTGATAAAATGAGTGTATTACATTTTTTTATTATTATCTATTAAATAATTTACCGAAATTTCAGAATGGAGAATAAAAAGTCGAAACTCTATATTTTATGTTCTAATCGTTTTGTCAATTCATATTTTCTTGTTTAAAAATTGATGCTGCAAAAATACAATTTTTCATTGATAAAATGAGTGTATTACATTTTTTTATTATTATCTATTAAATAATTTACCGATAAAAACAATTTCTACAAACATAAGGTTTTAATCTTTTTACCCGAAAGCAGATAAGAGACAAAAAACTTTAATAATTTTTCTCCATTAGATTTGTGTTACCTTTGTTCCCCTATTTATGAATACAAAATTTTCTCAATTTCTGTTGTGTATGTTTGTTTTACTGAGTGCTAACCATTTGTCGGGACAAACTTCCGACAAAGCGGAATTGATTCAGCAAGCCGTTCAACATCAAATGACAACCTATCCGCAATCGACATTACGCGATTTGTATAAAAACTTTTTTCAAGATGTTTTTGGTCCGGGGCATTTGATTTCCGATACCGCCATCGCCGGAAAATATCTTCGAGAAGAGCTGTTATTGTGCGATACACAACAAAAGCGGTTGTATGAGCCTACCGGTTATTCGGGCAACTATTATCGCGTACATTTGACGGTGTTGGCACAAAAAATGGTCTCTTACCAACGGTTTTTCGATGCTTTTGTCAAAAGTGCCGAAAGGCAGCCGCAAATGTCGATAGCCCAATGGAAAAACGAGTGGACAACCATCGACAGCATCATTCAAAACATGAATTTAAATTTACCCGACGAGCAGAAAGATCGACAAGATATTTTAGAATTATTACAAAATAATCAATACGTTCTACATCACAGTCAACTCTTTAACAAAACATACCGGCTTCATTATCGTATTATAGAAAAATCGGTGTTTGAAAAAGAGATTTTGCCGTATTTGCCCAAAAATTCAACAAATTTGTAACTATGAGAGATAGAAATTTGGAAAATAAATTTGTGCTGTTTGGGTTCAATGGATGAAAATCGAGGATTTTAAACTAAAAATGAATGAAATCGTATAAAATTCTATTATTTATAGTCATAATTATTGCGGTGTTGGCAATAATGTGTGCTACTTTTCCGACAACCGGTATCACGATCGGAAAAACCACTTTGCGTTTCCCGTCGCTCGCCATGATGTTAAATCGCAATGATTCTACCCGGCAGTCGGTTGATGAATCGTTTCAAGCTATCTCCGATTCCATGGCACAAGAGATGCAGAGTTTGAAAGATACTTTGGGCTATTATCACAACATTGTGGAGACTCATCCCGCTCGTTTTTATTGCCCCGATGCCGCTTTCGATTTCTTCGATACTTTGTTCGAGAAGATGGCAACGGCAAAAACGAATAAAAAAGTGGTTCGTGTCTTGCATTATGGCGATTCTCAAATAGAGATGGACCGAATTTCTACCAATTTGCGTTCTTGGTTTCAAAATATTTTCGGCGGCGGCGGTCCCGGTTTATTGCCTTTGGTGCAAGCCATTCCTACCTTTTCGGTCAATCAATCCTATTCGGGCGATTATGGCTCGTATGTTTGCTATGGCGAAGGCGAAAGAAGTGACATCGGCGATTACGGAATCATGGCCAAAAGTTTCTACATCCATGGAAACGGCTATTTTTCCGCAACTTCATCTCGACACAGTTTAGCAGACGAAAAGGTGAAAAAATTTTCGCGGGTGCAGCTGTTGCTTAACAACCACGATAGTACTTTTGAAGCCGAGCTGAACGATTCCAAACATGGTTACCAACAAACAGTCGTTACCGAAGAGAGCGGCGTTCAGCTGTTGCGGTGGATGTTAGATGCAACCACAACCGCCATTCATCTTTCTATGCAAGGCGATGCCACCATTTACGGTGTTTTATTGGACAATGGTTATGGCGTTGCTGTCGATAACATTCCGTTGCGCGGTTCGTCCGGAACAATCTTTACACAACTGAACAAAAATTTGGTGCGAACCGCCTATCTTTTATCCGATGTTGAATTGATTATCATGCAGTTTGGAGGGAATTCCGTGCCGAACATTGGCAGTGATGCCAATATAGCTTCGTTCAAAGAGAGTATGGTGAAACAAATTCAACGGGTACAAAAAATCTATCCCGAAGCCAAAATTCTGTTTATCGGTCCTGCCGATATGTCCACTCGTAAAGACGGCGTGTTGCAAACCTATCCTTTTTTGCCGAAAACCATTCAAGCACTGAAAGAAGCTGCCCTTGAAAATGGCGCTGCTTTTTGGAATATGTATGAGGTGATGGGCGGAAAAAATTCGATGATCACGTGGGAAAAGAACGGGCTTGCCGGCAACGATTACATCCATTTTACCAACGCCGGTGCCGAAAAAATAGGCAAAGCGTTGGCGAGCACCTTCTCATCTTATTATCAATTTTATTTGTTACGTCAAAATATTGAAAAACAACAATTTGATTCTTTATGGAACGGTTCATTTGCACATTAATCATAGCATTAGCGGTTTTCACGAGTTCGGCACAAAATCAAACAATTGACGTTGTTGAACTCCCTTTTGCCAATTTTGAAGCCGATACGCTGAGTTTTGATGAAGAAACTTCGTGTTTAATTGATTTTTTTCAAAAATTCGATTCGGTAGTAACCACCAAAACCGGCAATATCAACATTGTTCAAATTGGAGCATCGCATATTCAAGCAGGCACCATGTCGCATCGCATTCGCCAAAACCTTTTGCTATCGTTTCCCGATTTGATAGCCGATCGCGGCTTGATTTTTCCCTATTCGGCAGCCCAAAAATGCAACAATCCTTCCGACTATAGTGTTCGCAAATCCAACTACTTTTCACTCATTAGAAACGTTTACAAAAACATCGAAAAACCGTTGGGCGTTTCGGGTATTGCCGTCTATTGCCAAGATTCGGCTGCCGATTTACAAATTGTTTTTCGTGATTCTTTGTTGAAATTTACTACCAACCGAATTACTTTGTTGGGCTATTCCGACAGCAATAAAGTGATTCCAACCGTCATTCTCGATAGCGTGGAGATGGCGCCTACATTTATAGACAGTGCCTTGCGGCGATTTTGTTACGATATTCCCATTATTTCCGATTCATTTTCCATCCATTTTCCATGCGATACGGGCGAATTTTTCACATTGACGGGCATTTTTCTTGAAAACGACTTGCCCGGAATCACTTTCAGCTCTATCGGTGTGAATGGAGCGTCGGTAACCGACTATTTGAGATGCGATTATTTTGTGCGCGATTTGGAGTTACTACAACCCGATATGGTGATTTTTGGAATCGGAATCAACGACGCCTCTAAAGACGATTTTGATACCATTGCGTTCAAAAACAACTATTTGCAACTCATCGACAGCGTCCGAAAAATCAATCCCGACTGTGCATTTGTGTTTTTTACCAACAACGACAGTTACAAACGAATTGCTAAAGGAAAATATTCAGTCAATAAAAACGGGTTGTCGGCACGCGATGTTTTTTATCGGTTGGCAGCTCAAACTGAAGGTGCCGTTTGGGATCAATTTGACATCATGGGCGGACTGAAATCGATGGAACAGTGGCGACAGAAAAAATTGGCGAAATTTGACCGAGTTCACTTTACCAACGAGGGCTATAACCTCATCGGCGACCTTTTTTTCAATGCTTGGATTCACGCTTATAATAAAACACAAAACGCTCATAATTAATTTTATACATTATGAATGCCGAAAATTTGATGGCTTTTCTTTCAACCATTTTTTCGTTTGACGATCAATATCCGTTATTGTTCACGCAATTCTATTTTTGGGCTTTTTTTGCTTTTATTTTTGCGGGATTCAGTTTGTTGCACAACAAATGTTTGCTTCGCAATGCGTTTTTATTTTTCGCCAGCGTTTTTTTCTATTACAAAACCTCCGGATTATTCGTTTTAATTTTAATATTTTCAACCATTTACGGGTTTTTCATCGGGAAAAAAATCGATTTGAATACCCGCCGGTTTTGGCGAAAATTTCATTTGATCATCGGTGTTGTCATCAATTTGTTGGTGTTGTGTTATTTTAAATACGCCTATTTTTTCACGGATGCTTGTAATACGTTGTTTCACTCCGATATAGAAGTGGTCAATTATTTGGCACAATGGACGAATGAATGGACCGGAACACAACGTTTCGATGTCGGAAAAATATTGCTTCCGGTTGGAATTTCGTTTTATACATTTCAGAATATCAGCTATTTGGTGGACATCTATCGGCAAAAAATTCATCACGTATCCAATATTTTCGATTTCGGTTTTTATACCACTTTTTTTCCGCAGTTGGTGGCAGGTCCCATTGTGCGAGCCAACCAATTTGTGCCGCAACTCTATCAAAAATACTTCCTTTCCAGACGACAATTCGGCATCGCCGTCTTTTGGATTCTCAACGGATTGTTGAAGAAAATCATCTTGAGCGACTATTTAGCCGTCAATTTTGTCGATCGCGTGTTCAACAATCCCAACTCGT
>JAQUSR010000083.1 GCA_028710155.1 Bacteroidales bacterium
TTTTACAATAATTTGCAATGGTGAATCGTTTAAAATCGTCAAGATTAGGAACAATTTCCGTTCTGGCATCGTTAAATCCGCCAATGTAAAATTCCATCGAATCGGTGATTTTGTTGGGTGAAATTTCATCTAATTCACCAATAATGGGTGTTGTTACCACACCAAACTGCGATTCAATCAATCGCGCCTGCGATTGTGTGATACTGTGCTTTTTGGGAGCACACGCTGCTGTAACTAACAGCAGCACTGCAACTGCGAATAAAATTTTTTTCATTCCATTTTTTGAGTTTAACGTCTACACCTTTAAGCAGACATTTAATGATTAATTTTTATTTTTGCCTCCACTTAGCGGCTATCGGCATACTCCGTTATTTCTACTCTTTTTTATTTTTCGATTCTTCAATCAAAGCATTTAATGACTAGGCTGCTTCAACGATGGCAAGGTTTTTTCACTGCGGACTTTATCACTAAATAACTATTTTATATTCAATATTCTATAATTATTTTTCGCCATTGGAGCGTTGCAAAAGTGAAAAAACCATATAAAATTCTTCCGCGGTTTTTTCATCAACGATTGGATTCGTTGTTTCTATTGGTACATCAGAACCTTCTATTTTACTTCTTGCTTGACAATTGAAAATTGTAAGCGACATGTAATAAGAGAGAAACCCTAGCTCCTCTAAGAGTATAATAATCATAATAATCATAATAAGACTCATGATAATTACTTCTAGTCCAAACTATAGGAATACTAATTCCAAAATCGAAGTTTTTCCAATTGAGGCCACAGCCAACTCCCAAATAAAATCCGGTTTGAACATCTTCTGTTATGTAGTCATAATCTTCAAAATAATCAGTATTATTATAAAACGATTTCTTTCCAATAGCGTATCCTATTTTTAAATTGAGATAGGGACTTGCCTTCCTATTGCAGAAATAACCACGAATATCGGCATAAACGGGAAAAACATTAAATCCATCACCCGTAATATCACTTGAGGACCTATTCCAACCTCCTCCTATTCCTAATGTAATATAAGGATTCAATTGATAGCCGATGTTCAAATATGGATCTACGGAGAAATCACCATCAAAAAAATCATACCCTAGTTCCAGTTCAGGTCGTAAAACCCAACCTTTTACGCGGTTTGATTTTGGCCACTCCTTTTTAACTCTCTCTTTTTTTACTTTCTGTGTAGAGGCAGAAGTAGAAGTAACGATGATTTGAGCTTTGGAAAACTGCACAAAACTCAACAACACAATGATAATTAATGTAATGCGTTTCATAATCTGGTAAATTTATTTGTTGTTTAAAATTTGTTTAATACGGTCGTCTGTCAAGAAATTGTCACCATACATAAAATAGATAACCATCCATTTGTCCTCTTCTTTGGCTTGCCTGAAACTTTTGTATTTAGCAGGAAAACCTGTAACTATTACCTTCAATTGGTCGCCATCATCATTGGTGGTGATTTGAAACAACGGATTGATGATTATATCGTAACCATTTTTTTTACAATAATTTGCAATGGTGAATCGTTTAAAATCGTCAAGATTAGGAACAATTTCCGTTCTGGCATCGTTAAATCCGCCAATGTAAAATTCCATCGAATCGGTGATTTTGTTGGGTGAAATTTCGTCTAATTCACCAATAATGGGTGTTGTTACCACACCAAACTGCGATTCAATCAATCGCGCCTGCGATTGTGTGATACTGTGTTTTTTGGGAGCACACGCTGCTGTAACTAACAGCAGCACTGCAACTGCTAATAAAATTTTTTTCATTCCATTTTCTGAGTTTAACGTCTACACCTTTAAGCAGACATTTAATTATTTAAACTTTACTTTTCAGCTATTGTTATGCTCTATTTTCTTATCGTTTTACTTTTCAGCTTCTGATTTTGATTATTTTGATATTATTATTTATTAATAGCTCGTAACAATTTAATGCAATATATTACAGACTATTGCAGTGATTTTTCGGATTCGATTGTATGTAAATGTAATGGTTGCTTTTATTTTGTCAATTAATGGTACAAATTTAAAAATAAATTTTAATTCCTTATATCATTATATAATGTTTTTATTTGTAACAATATGTGAATATAATTAACATTTTTGTACTGATAAAGTCAAAATTCTATGCTTACTGTTTTTTTGCAAAATCTCTTCTTTCCTACTTTTCTTAGAAACTGGCATTTTTAAACGATCGCGACTAAATACTGCAGACGTCTTTGTAACAATGATATCCTCCTCTTAATAATTTATAAGAAATAAGCGTTCCAATGTAACTGCTTTTAATAAAACCGTTATTATTTACCTCGGTTTTTCTATTAGAGTACTGTTATTATCAAAATTAGTCAGTTAATTTAAAAAAAATTAGTTTCTTATTGATTTACTATTTATTAGGAATACTAAAAAACTCGAAGCCCTATTTTCTCAACAAATTCTTCAGAAAACAGTTCGTTTTTTTTACGATTATGACATTTCAAGCATAGAAATTGCAAAAAACAGAAAATATTATCGCATGGGAAAAAGATCAAACCAATGATAATTGAAATCAAATTCCCGTTCTGTCGGAGCAATGCAGTGAGAAATACTTCACCAAAGGATTTAGCATTGGAGATAAAAAACATCGTCATCATCGAAAAAAAGATTTTATTCATAATGATGGCTATTTCAGATAATATGTATTTTTGCATCCCGATTAATTTTAAAAAAATCAACGATGATACAAACTTTTTATAACATCAAATTATTGGTTCAAACAGAAACACAACCGAAAGAGCGGGTTTGTGGTGCAGAAATGGCAACGTTGAACAATATTGAAAACGCTTTTTTGATTGTTCGCAACGATAAAATTGAAGCCTTTGGCAATATGAGCGACTATCAAAAGGTGATGAAACGCTATGAAACCGAAGACGAAATCAAAGAATATGATGTAACAGGACGTATGATTTTCCCCTCTTTTTGCGATTCACACACACACATTGTGTATGCCGGCAGTCGCGAAATCGAATATATTGACAAAATCAAAGGGCTCTCTTACGAAGAGATCGCTCAACGTGGCGGCGGCATTTTAAACTCCTCAAAACTATTGATTAACAGCAGTGAAGAAGAACTTTTGGAAGCTGCTTGGAACCGTTTGGAAGAGATAAAATGGATGGGCACCGGTGCCGTAGAAATCAAAAGCGGCTACGGCTTGACTACTGAAAGCGAATTGAAAATGTTGCGGGTCATTCGCAAGTTGAAAGAGATGAGTCCGCTGACCATCAAAGCCAACTTTTTGGGAGCACACGCCGTTCCGTTGGATTACAAAGGTAAACCGGCAGAATATGTCGATTTGATTATCAACGAGATGATTCCACAGGTTGCCACCGAAGAGTTAGCCGATTTCATCGATGTATTTTGCGACAGAGGTTTTTTCACCGTTGAAGACACAGAACGCATTTTAATGGCCGGCATCAAATACGGTTTACGTCCAAAAATTCATGCCAACGAGTTGGATGCCCATTGGGGCGGTGTTCAAGTAGGAGTAAAATACAATGCCATTTCGGTCGATCATTTGGAAAGTATGGGCGAACCCGAAATTGAAGCCTTGAAAGGTACTGAAACCATGCCGACTGTTCTTCCGGGAGCCGCTTTCTTTGCCAACTTGCCGTTAGCACCGGTTCGTCAAATGATTGATGCCGGTTTGCCGGTAGCACTCGCCAGCGACTACAACCCCGGCACTTCGCCATCGGGCAATATGCAACTGATTCTTTCGATGGGTTGCATCCGCTATCGCATGATGCCCGAAGAAGCCGTCAACGCCACCACCATCAACACAGCGTATGCTATGGGCGTTCAACAAGAATTGGGAAGCATTGCTGTCGGAAAAATTGCCAATCTTTTTGTTACAGAGCCCATTCCAACGCTCGAATTTATGCCCTACGCCTATGGACACAACAAAGTAGAAGTGGTGATGCTCAACGGCGAATTGCAATAAAAAAAACGGTTTGAAAATCGGGAGATGATTTTCAAACCGTTTTTTCTCTTTTGTGTTTCTATCGATTTATTTCTTTGATATACAATTTTTTAAATATTTCTTGAAAGGCATTTTCGTCTTTCAAAAGTTGTCGTATCGCTTCAAGTCCTTCCGCGTTTTTAGGACTATTCAACCAAAGTTTCAAATAGCCGTTGATCCCATATTTTTCACGAATATGGTTGATGGTTCTTGCAAAATATTCCTCTTCCGTTCGGTCGGGATATTTTTTCAAACCGTATTGAATGGTTCTGCGAATAATGGTTTCCGGAGAAATATCGCGGTCGGCTTCTGCCACAATTTTCCCGTAAATGCTTCGCGGTTCTGTATTGTTAGAAGCACGATGATCTTCCACCGCTTCTTTCATCATTTGAATTTGATTTTCGTTAAACCATTGACGTAAAGTCGTATCATTCAATAACATTTCGCCGGAATAAAGATGATGCAGCTCGCGACCTTTCGTTAATCCGATGTCGTGATAGGCGGCAATAACATACACCATATTCAAATCAACCTCAAAATTGCGGGCTAACAACATACTTTCAGCAATCACATTTTCGGCATGATCGATTTGATGACCTTTGTCGAAATTTTGATACAAAAGAAGAATGTTTTTTTCGATATATTGTTGAATTTCAGCATTCAGAATACGATTCATAGACAGATGATTTTATGTATGTTCAATCAATATATTGATGTTCAAAACTCCAAAATTGCGACAGCCGAATATTCCATAAAAAAAAGACATCCGATGGATGTCTTTTTTATGGTAAACCATTAATAATTAAGCGTTTTTAACTTCAAAATCTTGCATAGCTTTTACTAAAGCATCTACATCTTCCAAAGTACAAGCGTTGTAAGTTGAAGCGCGGAAACCGCCCACTGAACGGTGACCTTTAATACCAACGATGTTGCGTTCTCCGGCAAATTTCACGAAATCGGCTTCCATTGCTTTGTATTTTTCTTCAAGAACGAAAACGATGTTCATTAAAGAACGGTCTTCTTTTTCAACGGTTCCGCGGAACATTTTGCTGTTATCGATAGCATTGTACAATTTTTCGGCTTTTGCTTGATTGTATTTATACATTTCGGAAACGCCACCAAAACCTTTTAACCAACGTAAGGTTTCCAAAATCACATAGATAGCATAGCACGGAGGAGTGTTGTTCATCGAACCTTTATCAACATGAATTTGATATTTCATCATGGTCGGAATCGGACGATCGGCAATTCGTTGCAACATTTCGTCTTTCAAAATAACGAAAGTAGCACCGGCAGGACCGATATTTTTTTGAGCACCACCATAAATCATGTGATATTTGCTAACATCAACAGGGCGGCTCATAATGTCGGACGACATATCGGCGATCAAAGGAATCGAGCAAGTGTAATCTTCATGAATTTCGCTACCACGAATGGTGTTGTTAGTGGTGATGTGATAATAATCGCCTTCGGTCGGCATTTGATAATGTTTTCCGTATTTAGGGATATAGGTAAAATCTTTATCTTTGGAAGAGGCGATTTCGATGGCTTTATCCATACCGTATAATTGACCTTCTTTCAAAGCACCTGTAGCCCAAGTACCTGTATTCAAATAATAGGCTTTTGTGCGGAGGAAGTTCATCGGAATCATGGCAAATTCCAAACTGGCACCACCACCCAAAAATAATACGTGATAACCTTCGGGAACGCCCAAAAGTTCTTTCATCAATTCACCGGCTTCGGCAATAACGGCTTCGAAATCTTTTCCACGATGGGAAACTTCCAAAATCGATTGACCACAACCGTTAAATTCCAAAACTGATTTCGATGCGGCTTCTAATACGGGCATCGGTAGTTTGCAGGGACCTGCGTTGAAAATGTGTTTTCTCATAAAACTTTAATATTGAATTTTTTATTTATTATTTTTTTTCCTTAAAAAGGTGAGCAAAAGTAGCCGATTTCGATGATTGGAAATCGCTTTTTTAAAAATCGGTAAAACACGCACAAGCGTTTTTTGGCGTAATCAGTAATTCATCAAATATTCATTTTTTTTGATGACTACGCTGTCCAAAAACGTTTCAATAGCTTTTATTAACCCTTACAATTGTTCACGAATAATCGTCAAATTTTGTTTGAGTTTCAATAAAATTGATTCCATTTCTGTTTTTTTACGAAAGAGGTCGCGCTCTTCTTTCAATTTCACTTTGGCACCTGCCAACGTATAACCACGAACTTTAACCATATAGTTGATTACCTTCAAGTTTTCCAAATCTTGTTTGGTAAACATCCTATTTCCCTTTTTGTTTCGTTGTGGTTTTAGAATTTCAAATTCATTTTCCCAAAAACGGATGGTTGATTCGGGCAATTGAAACATTTCTGCCACTTCACCAATCGAATAAAATAGTTTTAAATCTTTTTCCATATTTTTAATCCAATGATTGACCTGTATTTGATGATAGACGAATAATTTCTTCGTATTGTTCGGGTGTTAATTCCAAAAAGAAATAGCGTGCCGGATTCACTTGTCGTCCTTTGTAATGCACTTCGTAGTGTAAATGGGGAGCCATAGAAAGTCCGGTATTACCGACACCTGCATATCGTCGCCGCGTTGCACCTTTTGTCCTACTTTTACTTTTGATATCGCCAAATGGGCGTATAATGTTTTATATCCGAAACCGTGATTGATAATAATGCAATTACCATAACCGCTATACGAGCGGGTTACCTGTTCAACAACACCGTCTCCGGTGGCATAAACCGATGTTCGCATGGGAGCTACAAAATCGATACCGGTGTGCATCTTACTGATTTTGTAATAGGGATGCACTCGATAGCCAAAGCCCGACGAAACGCGGGTCAAATCTTTATTATAAATCGGTTGAATAGCAGGCAAACACGCTACCATTTCCTCTTTATCTTTTGCCATAGTATAAACCTCGTCAAAAGATTTGGATTGTACATAGAATTGATTCGTCAAAATATCTACTTTCTTGGCTGTTTCGATAAGCATGGCTGACGATTGAAAACCATCCATTTTGGCATATTTATCAATATCACCATAGTTGGATTTTCTAACCTCTTTAGCAATCGGTTCCGATTCAAAAATGACACGATACAAATTATCGTCCCGTTCTTGTAAATCTTTTGCTACTTTATTAAGAATTTCTATTCGATCGTTTAATATCCGATAGTTAAATTCTAAATTTTCAATTTCATGCATCAATTGTTTTTCTTTCGGCGAATTATAGAAATAAAAGACGGTGACACTAATGATAATTCCAAAAAACAACGATGACAACAAAAAACGAGAAATCTTCTTTACAATTTCACCAACCGTTCTTTTTATAGGTTCAAAAGAAAGTGATTCGGGGTCGTATTTGAATTTTATTTTTTTCATTCTTTCTGTTTCGTCCGTCTCTATTTTTGAAGGACGCAAAAATACATCTTTTTCCGTTTCTTACAAAAAGTTTTATATTTATTTGATTATCTTTAATTTATAAATATTTTTGTTTTAAAAAGGCTGTTGTTTTTCAACATTATTTTTAAATAAGTAAGGGTTTATTGTAGAAAAAGCACAAAAAAAACATTCTTTATCTAAAAAAAAGATGCGGGCTTTTAAACGCAAATGTTTAAAAAAAAGTGTATTTTTTTGTGGATAAAAATAGTATAATAACGATGTAAACGCTTTTATTTCTGAACGTAAAGATATTTTTATCAAATCGTTCAATAAACCACACGATTTTGTGTGTAAATTTTACCTTTGCACTATTGAAAAATGACCTTTTTTGAAGCATCATTTTCCATCATCAATGAACAGTTATTATTGCAGTTATGGAAATTAACACACTCAATGCCATTGCTCCATGCGATGGACGTTATTATGACAAAACCAAAGAATTGGCTTTATTTTTTTCTGAAAGTGCCTTGATTCGATATCGTATTATGGTCGAAGTAGAATATTTTATTGCCTTGTGCGAGTTACCGCTTCCTGAATTAAAAAAATTCGACAAAAAGAAATTTGACCATTTACGTAGTCTTTATCAAAATTTCACTTTAACAGATGCACAAAGGATTAAAGAGATTGAAAAAACCACTAACCACGATGTAAAAGCTGTTGAATATCTGTTAAAAGAAAAATTTGATTTATTACAAATATCTCAATATAAAGAGTTTATACACTTTGGATTAACATCCCAAGATATTAATAACACGGCACAACCGATGATGTTGGCTGATGCCCATAGCGAGGTGATGGTAGCGATGTTGGAAAACATACTCCAACTTTTACGCGACAAAGCCATAGCGTGGAAAAATATTCCCATGTTAGCCCACACGCACGGTCAACCGGCATCACCAACCCGCTTAGGTAAAGAGATTTATGTTTTTGTAGAACGCTTGGTCAATCAAGTAGAATATTTCAACGAAATTCCCAACTCAGCCAAATTTGGTGGCGCTACCGGCAATTTTAACGCCCATTATGTAGCCTATCCTGACATTGATTGGGTCGAATTCGGTAATCTTTTCTTAGATGAATATTTGGATTTACATCCCGATCAAGCCACCACACAGATAGAACATTACGACAATTTAGCTGCTTATTTTGATAATTGGTGTCGCATTAACACCATTTTCATTGATCTTTGTCGCGATATTTGGACGTATGTTTCGATGGAATATTTCAAACAAAAAATCAAAGCCGGCGAAGTAGGTTCATCAGCCATGCCTCACAAAGTCAACCCGATAGATTTTGAAAATGCAGAAGGGAATTTTGGTATTGCAAATGCGTTGTTCAAACATCTTTCCGGAAAATTACCGATTTCACGTTTACAACGCGATTTAACCGACAGCACGGTGATGCGAACCATCGGTATTCCGATGGCTCACACTTTAATTGCCCTCAAATCGTTAGAAAAAGGTATTCAAAAATTGATTGTTAACGAAGAGAAAATGGCAGCCGATTTGGATAACAATTGGGCAGTTATTGCCGAAGCTATTCAAACCATCTTACGCAAGGAAGGCTATCCGGAACCGTACGAAACCTTGAAAGCATTGACACGAACCAACAGCAAAGTTACTCAGCAATCGATGGCTGCATTTATTGACGAGTTGAACATCAGTGACGCTCTCAAGAAACGCCTTAAAAGTATCACTCCATTCAATTATTTGGGCGTAGATTTTGATTTCGATTAAGAAGATTATTCATAGAAAAAATATAAAAATGGCACAAATTATTAACGACGTTTCCAGAACTTTCAACGAATATTTGTTGATTCCCGGACTGACCACCAAAACTTGTACTCCGGATAAAATCAACCTTAAAACGCCCATAGTTCGTTACAGCAAGGATAAAACACCGGAAATCATGCTCAACATTCCGTTTGTTTCCGCTATTATGCAGTCGGTTTCCGATTCCAATATGGCTATTGCTTTGGCACGTAACGGCGGTTTATCTTTCATCTTCGGTTCTCAATCGATGGAAGACCAAGCAGAAATGGTTCGAAAAGTAAAAAAATATAAAGCAGGTTTTGTTGTTAGCGATGCCAATCTAACG
>JAQUSR010000084.1 GCA_028710155.1 Bacteroidales bacterium
CGTTCTGATAAAGCCGCATCTTTTAAATAATTTTCGCTATAATACACCAACCGTTCCAATTGTTTTTGAAATCGTTCAGAAACGGGAATCACCGTTTCATTGTATTTATTCAAAACTTCCTTAACAGTTGTTACATATTCTGGATAAATTTTATTAAAAAAATCGTTAACTCGATAACTATAAAACGAAAAATTTTCTTTTACGATTGAAAAATCAAATTGTTCGATAAGCAACTCTTTGTAATAGTTTTTTGCCGATTGTAGAAAATTTTGAAATGACGGTTGTTGTAGTGATTTTTCGTTGGAAAATTGTTCAATATTATGATCTAAAATCAAAGAATTTTGTGATATTGGTGATGTTAACACCATTCCTTCCAACGAACGACATCTACTGAGAGCGACATATACTTGTCCATGAGCAAAGGCTTTATTGGCGTCAATAATAGCTTTTTCAAACGTTAAACCTTGACTTTTGTGTATGGTAATAGCCCAAGCAGCTTTCAACGGAAATTGGATAAAACGTCCTTCCACTTTTTCTACAATCGCTTTTGATTCTTCATCAATAGTATATTTTGCGTTAGTCCACTCTTCTCTTAAAACCTCAATAGGATTTTCATCGCCTTCACAAGTTACCTCCAAATGATCATCTCCAATATCGGTAATAACGCCGATTTTACCATTAAAATATTGTTTTAATGCTGATGAATCATTTTTCACAAACATCACTTGCGTTTTCAATTTCAACTCCAAATATTCATCTGTCGGAAAAAGATACTCCGGAAAATTATCAATTATTTGTGCATCAAACGTATATGTTTTCCCATCCAACAATTCCATTTTCTTGCTGTTAATTTGCTTAGCTTGAGAATTATGCGTTGTCAGTGTAATAAATTTTTCTTCATCACTCGGTTCAAAATCGGGAATATAGCGTTGATTCAACAACGCTCGCGTTTTTTCCGAAATTTTGTTTTCTCTAACACTATTTAATAAATCTATAAACTTTGGATCTTGTTGACGATAAATATGCTTCAACTCTATCGAAACAAAATTAATGGTTTTCAATGCTTTACTATCGAAAAAAAACGGAGAGGGATAAAACCGTTGTAACAATTCTTTTTCTTCGTCTGTTACAACCGGAGTCAATTGCTGTAAATCGCCAATCATCAGCATTTGAACACCTCCAAAAGGTTTAGAATTTCGGCGAAAACGTCTCAAAACATCATCCACGGCATCCAACAAATCGGCACGCACCATACTGATTTCGTCAATCACCAATAAATCAATACTTCTAATAATGTTAATTTTGGTTTTACTAAATTGATGATCAACTTTTTTCTCACCGGATTGTTGATGAAACATTTCGGGAAGATACGGGGCAAATGGTAATTGAAAAAACGAATGAATGGTAACTCCACCGGCATTGATAGCTGCAACACCTGTCGGAGCCAAAACAATCATCCGCTTAGGCGTCTTTTGCTTTAAATGATGTAAAAAAGTAGTTTTTCCGGTTCCTGCTTTACCGGTCAAAAAAACATTGATTCCGGTTTCTTCCAAATACTTAAACGCAAGATCTAATTCCGGATTTTCCATGAAGGCATTATTCTACAGTAACCGATTTTGCCAAATTTCGTGGTTGATCAACATTACATTTACGTGCAACAGCGATATAATAGGCAATCAATTGCAAGGGTACCACAGAAATTAAAGGTGTAAATTCTTCTTCTGTATCGGGAATTTCAATATAAAAATCCGAAAGACGTTTAATTTCCTCATCTCCTTCCAAAATAATTGAAATAACACGTCCCTGACGTGCTTTTATTTCTTGAATATTGGAAATATTTTTTTGATGATTTGAAGGTGTTGTAGCAATAAAAACAACGGGAGTTTCTTTGTCTATCAATGCAATAGGTCCGTGTTTCATTTCTGCTGACGGATAACCTTCGGCATGAATATAGCTGATTTCTTTTAATTTCAAAGCACCTTCCATAGCCACCGGATAATTATAAGCTCGTCCTAAATAAAGAAAATTACGGGCAAAAGTGAACACTTCCGACATGCGTTGAATTTCGGGTGCCTTTTCCAAAACTTTACGAATTTTTTCCGGAATCCGCATCAACTCTTGAATCAACGCTTTTTTCTGATTTTTTTCCAAAATTCCTTTTCCATCTGCTATCATCAACGACATCAATATCAACAAAGTAACTTGCGATGTAAAAGCTTTGGTAGATGCTACTCCGATTTCTTGTCCGGCATGAGTGTATGATCCGGCATTGGTAGCTCGTGCAATGGATGAGCCGACAACGTTGCAAATACCCAATACCGTTGCTCCTTTTTTCTTCGCCAATTCAATGGCAGCTAATGTATCTGCTGTTTCGCCCGATTGCGAAATGGCAATGACAATATCATCCGCGAAAATCGGTGCATTGCGATAGCGGAATTCGGATGCGTATTCTACTTCTACCGGAATGCGTGCCAAATTTTCAATCAAATATTCACCCAACAATCCGGCATGCCAAGAAGTACCACATGCAACTATGATAATTCGTTTTGCATTGATTAATTTTTCTTTGTAATCCATGATACCGCCTAATTGCAAATAACAATCTTCTACATTGATACGTCCACGCATTGTATCCATGATAGATTCCGGCTGTTCATAAATTTCTTTCAACATAAAGTGATCAAAACCGCCTTTTTCCAACGCAGTAATGTCCATTTCTATATGTTGAACTATTGGATCTACTTTAGTGTTATCCAACGTAGTAATCATTATATCGCCACGTCTCGGAATCACCACTACTTCTTCGTCTCCAACATAAATAACTTTTTTTGTAAAATCTAAAAATGGTGTTGCATCAGATCCGACAAAATATTCATTATCTCCTATTCCAATCACTAACGGACTACTTTTTCTGGCTGCTATCAACTGGTTAGGATTATTTTTATCCAATAATACGATAGCATAGGCACCCACTACACTTGCTAAAGCCAGCTGAACAGCTTTCAACAAATTGGTTCTCGGCTTTTTACGCATAAAATCAATTAGTTGAACTAAAACTTCAGAATCCGTCTCTGTTTGAAAATGATATCCGTTTTTTTTCAGCATCACTTTCAAAGTATCATAATTTTCAATAATTCCATTATGAACAAGAGCTAAATCCATGGTTTCATTAAAGTGTGGATGTGCATTAACATTATTGGGCTCTCCATGTGTTGCCCAACGAGTGTGTGCGATTCCTATCGTTCCTTCAATATTTTTATTTTTTACATTCTCTTCTAAATCGGCAATTTTTCCTTTTGATTTATAAACACATAAACCATCATTATTAATCAACGCAATACCACTACTATCGTAGCCGCGATATTCCAAACGTTTTAATCCATTAATTAATAAAGGATAGGCCTGTTTAGGTCCAATATAGCTGACAATTCCGCACATATTATTAAATTTTTAAAGTAACAATTTATTAATATTCAGTATAATACAAACGAATAGACGCATCAAGATTGCCTTTCAACACTACACTATTGGCGTTATAGGCACCTCCGATAATTTGCAAATATAAAATGTCGTCATCCATCACTTCATTTTGCAATCGTTGTTGGAAATAGCGCGTCATTCGAATACTATATTGATTGAGATCTTGTTTGTAATTACCATCAAAATAGGCAGAAGTCATCGCATCCAAAATCAAAACTTCTTGATCGCCATCTAAAGCGTAAATAATAAAACGAGCCGGCGGTGCCATTGATGCATTATAATCTAAAGCATTAGGGAGAATCAATTTCACTTCGTTTAAAGCAACATTTTCTTTTTTTCTCAATTCATCAAATCCGGTGAAATCTAAGCGAATTCGCGTTCCTAAAAACGGTTGTAAATAAAGATGATTGAGTGCCGAAATGGAGTCTTGTTGTCCGCCCTCTTCTTCAAATTGTAAATCGGGATTAGTATACTCCTGATAATAGTTATTAAACCATGTACAATTATCATTGACCACAAAACTAAAAGAGGAATGAATTGTATCGGAAGAATAATACAAAACCAATTTTGTTTCAGTGGAAGTTGGTTTAAAATAAACGATGTTTCCCGTTTCAGAAGTTTGCTGAGCTTCAACTCTCAATCCATGAAAAACTTTCAAAAAATCTTCATTAGTACCAAAATTCAAAGAGTCTGCTAACATTCTTTCGGCAAACTCTTGCGATAATTTGATCGATAAAAAAGGAGGATATTTCACTTCGTTAATTACAACCGAATCTGTAAGATTTGGCGTAAAGGTTTTGCTTCCCACTGCAACGGGATCATAATTAATTTCACTCCGTGCATCATACTCCGATTCATCGGAAATACTTAAACTATCTAATAATTCATAAACATTGGCTGTTATAAAAGCTGCAGAATCGCCCCAACTTCCGGCATAGCTCAACATCAAACAAATAGAATCTGCAACAGGTTGATTCCCAAATGTGGGCTTGTTTGTTTCTAATCGAAAATTTGTGTTAAAAGCAGTGCGTGTCAAACCAAAATTCGGGTCGTTCATGCTACCCAATACAAAATATAAAATATTGGTGGTATTCATCGAATCGCGTTTTACAGTAAACGCATTTAAATGAATCGTTGAATCGTCAAAATTGAGATCCATTTCTGAATCAATAGGTTGAATTTCCAATCCTACTTTTGAAGGATCTTTTTTACAACTTATGAAAGTAATCAATAGACAAATGATGAGTATGGAAAAATTCCAATTCTTGAAATGATTCATAATAATTTATGTATTACGTTTGTTAATCTTGTTGTTCTTCTTTTTCTTCGTTTTCGTCTATTAACAAACTATCATAAAAATTATTATATATGGAGATATAATCTGTTTGAGCCTCGTAAGTTAGAAAAGGCTTTCCTGTTTCTTGAATTTCTTTAAAAAGTTTATCATCAATGGTTTCACTGGCTTGAACAAAAGCATCGCTAAAGCTGATAGCACCTTTGAGCAGTTCTCGCCACGTTGCTTTTTTATAATGAACTAAATCTTTTTTTTCAATACCGTTTTGCATCAAAACTTTTGAAAAATGATCACGCAATTTCCCTGTAAATTGATCATTATACACTGAAAGAACCACTTTGGCATCCGAAAAAATGGGATTTTCGTTAAACGCTTTTTTGATGTATAAAGGAATCAACGTTGAAAACCATCCGTGACAATGAATGATATCAGGCACCCACGATAATTTTTTGATTGTTTCTAATACACCACGACAAAAGAAAACCATTCGTTCGTCATTATCTTCAAATAGATTCCCTTCTTCATCAAGTAAGGCAGCTTTTCTTTTATAATAATCATCATTATCAATAAAATAGACTTGCATTCGCGCTTGTGGAATGGAAGCTACTTTTACAATCAATGGGTGGTCAGTTTCATCCATAATCAAATTCATTCCCGACAACCTAATCACTTCATGCAATTGTCCGCGTCTTTCGTTGATGCAACCGTAGCATGGCATAAAAGTACGAATTTCTTTTCCCATCTCTTGAACGCCTTGTGGCAAATGTCGAGTAATGTATGACATTTCAGTTTCGGCCGAAAACGGAATAATTTCTTGAGATATAAAAAGAATTTTGGATTTTTTTGACATAAAAAAACTCTTTATTAAATGGGTTGCAAAGATAATAATAAAATCTTGAATATTTTGCCTAATAATTTGATTTTTTTATTTTTTTTTAAATTCAACCATCTTCATCTATATTTTATTCATTTATAAATCAATGTTTTAAATAATTATTTTTATGACTTTTTTTTTCGAAAAATCACTCAAAATAACGTATTATTTCATCAAAAACACCTCCTTTTTTTGATAAAAAAAAATTAAAAAAGACAAAAAATTATTAGAAAAAAAACTTTTTTTGGTCAATTTTTATGACAATGGAAGCATAAATTTTTCCGGATGACACGCCGTCATTCCTTGATAAAATTTTCCGATTTCTTGAATATCTTGCTGATAATTTCCTGTAATTTCAAATTTGGGTCCTAATATGGCTTCTTTCTTTTTAAAATCTAAGCCACTTAATACTAATGGAATGTTTGCTTGTTGTGCAATAACATAAAATCCTTTATGCCAACGTTTTACTTTTTTTCTCGTTCCTTCCGGCGTTATCACAATCAAAATTCGATCAGATTCTTCAATTTTTTTTATTAATTGAGCATATAAATCTTTACTACTCCCATCTTTATACACCGGAATTCCGCCACAAGCCTTTAATAAATTGCCCAACGGAAAAAAGAAAAATTTTTTGTTAATCAAAATACATGGTTTTTTTCCAATGGCTCTAATGGTTAAATACCCCCACCACCAATCGACTATGGCTGTATGCGGAGCCTCAATTGTTACCGCTTTTTGAAACGTTTCCCAATAAGCTAAATCTTCAGGCTTCCCGGTAATTTTCCACCCAAAAATCCTCATTATGAATATATTAATTTTCTGTCTTATAGTCTTTTTCATTTCTCTTATCTTGTTTAAAATGACGTTGCAAAGATAAAAATTGTATATTGATAATCTCAAAAAAAATAAGTTTACTTTTGCAAACTCTATTTTTTGTAAAAAAAATGGTCAAAATGAAAATATTCATCTTGTTTATCATCCTTAACGATGATAACAAAAGTTGATAAAAAACATCATCATCAATAAAATGATATACTTTTTAAACGCACATTACCATTTTATAATACGTCAATAAATTGTAGAATCGGCTGATTTTTTTAATATTATATATGAATTTCACATTAGAACATTGCGATAGCTCCACTAAAGCACGTGCCGGAATCATTAAAACCGACCATGGAATCATAACAACACCAATTTTTATGCCCGTAGGAACAGTGGGCAGCGTGAAAGCCATCCACCTTCGCGATGTTTGTCATGATGCTCAAGCTCAAATAATTTTGGGCAACACTTATCACCTATATTTACGCCCCGGATTACAAGTACTCCGCGAAGCAGGAGGACTTCATCATTTCAATGGTTGGAATCGTCCAATTTTGACAGATAGCGGTGGCTATCAAGTCTATTCGCTCGCCGGAACTCGTAAAATGAAAGAAGAAGGTGTGATTTTTCAATCCCATATTGATGGATCTCGACACACTTTTACACCGGAAAATGTGATGGATATTCAGCGAATAATCGGAGGAGACATCATTATGGCTTTCGACGAATGCACCCCTTTTCCCTGCGATTACAACTATGCCAAACAATCTATGGATCGTACACATCGTTGGCTTGAACGATGTATTCATCATTTCAAAGAGACACAGCCCGTTTATGATTACCAACAAACTTTGTTTCCAATCGTTCAAGGAAGTGTTTATCACGATCTTAGAAAGATTTCAGCACAAACTATTGCAGAGTGTGAAGCCGAAGGTAACGCCATTGGCGGGCTTTCAGTCGGCGAACCGCACGAAACCATGTACGAAATCACAGAATTGGTTTGCGACATTCTTCCCAAAGATAAACCACGCTATTTAATGGGCGTAGGAACACCGGTTAATATTTTAGAAAGCATTGCTTTAGGCGTTGATATGATGGATTGTGTGATGCCCACCCGAAACGGTCGCAACGGAATGCTGTTTACGAAAGGCGGAATCATGAACATGAAAAATGAAAAATGGAAAAACGATTTTTCTCCTATTGAAGAAAATGGTGCCTCTTTTGTCGATACAGCCTATTCTAAAGCCTATCTGCGACATCTTTTCACATCTAAAGAAATTTTGGCCGGTATGATTGCCAGCTTGCACAATATCGCTTTTTATTTATGGCTCGTCAACGAAGCACGCACTAAAATTATTGAAGGTACGTTTTACGAATGGAAAAATAAAATGGTCAAAATATTAGAACGTAGACTGTAAAATTTTTATCCATAATTATCACATCGATAGCCTATTATATATTATGAAATTTCCAACTATCATTGACCGATATATCATCAAAAAGTTTTTAATTACTTTTTTGTTTTCTATCTCGCTGTTGGCTATCATTATCATCATTTTCGATTTATCGGAAAAAATTAATGATTTTTTGGAACGTGAAGCACCGATAAAAGCCATTGTTTTTGATTATTATTGCAATTTTTTACCCTACCTTATTAATATGTTCAGCTATCTGTTCATATTTATTGCCGTTATCTTTTTTACTTCAAAAATGGCAGCTCGAACCGAAATCATTGCCATTTTAAATGGAGGCATCAGTTTCTCGCGATTCCTTGTACCTTATATTGTTACAGCTATTTTTTTGGGACTAATTTCCTTTGCATTATCCAATTTTATTATTCCTCGAACTTATGTTAAAGTACGCGAATTTGAAAAAATTTATTGGAAGAATTCTTACGAAAACAACGAAATTAATATTCACATGCAAATTAAAAAAAATGTTTTCGTTTATACTGAAAGTTTTCAGGTTTCCAACAATATTGGCATCAAATTCGCCATGGAAAAATTTAATAATAATGAAGAGATTTATAAATTAGCTGCCAATAAAATCACTTGGATTGATTCCACACAACAATGGCGACTTAATAACTATTACGAAAGAACTTTTGACGGCACTAAAGAAACGCTTCGACAAGGAATGCAATTAGATACTACATTAGGATTTTCTCCTGCTGAATTTATTGTAGATGTAGAAGATAAAAAAATTATGGATTATTGGGAATTGAATGCCTTTATCGATAAAGAACGCTTAAAAGGTTCTAGCAACATACGTACCTACGAAGTCGAAAAATGGCGAAGAATTTGTTCACCGTTGGCATCCATCATCTTAACTCTTATCGGTGTTTCTCTTTCTAGTCGTAAAGTGCGTGGTGGTATCGGAGCCAATTTAGGGATCGGTATTGCCTTGGCTTTTTCCTATATTTTGTTTATTCAAATTACAGAAATGCTTTCACGCTACGGCGGTCTAACCCCTTTGGTGGCAGTCATGATTCCCAATATCTTTTACGGAATCATCGCCATTTTCTTATTAATTAAAGCAAAACGATAAACCTTTGAAATATGATTAAAAAATCTGAATTAGTGCTTCGTGCCGAAGACAACACCATGTATCATTTAGGAATTGGTCCTGAACATTTAGCAGATACCATTCTTTTGGTAGGCGATCCGGGACGCGTTTCCATTATATCTACCTTTTTCGATAAGATTGATTTTCAACATCAAAACCGCGAGTTGGTCTATCATCTCGGCACTTATCATGGGAAACAAATCGCCGTTCTTTCAACAGGAATGGGCGTGGATAACATCGATATTATTGTAAACGAATTAGATGCGTTGGCAAATATCGACTTAAAAACCGGCAATCCTTTGCCGCAACATCGCACCCTACAACTCATCCGCATCGGCACTTGCGGTATTTTGCAACCCGATATTCCTCTTTTGTCATTTATTGC
>JAQUSR010000002.1 GCA_028710155.1 Bacteroidales bacterium
GTTTAGATCCCGAAAAAGCCACTATTTATCTGCAAAGCGATGTTCCTGAAACTGCCGAGTTGTATCTGTTTTTGAACATGAACGCCTATTTGGGTGAGTTGGAACGTTGTACCTCTTTTAAAGACAAAGTGCGTCAACAGCCTGAAAATGTGAATGCCGGACTGCTCACCTACCCCACTTTGATGGCTGCCGACATCATCATTCACAAAGCCACCAAAGTTCCGGTCGGAAAAGACCAAGGACAACATTTGGAGATGACACGCGTTTTCGCCCGCCGTTTTAACAACTTATACCACTGTTCGATTTTTCCCGAACCCGAAGCTTTCAATTTCGGCGAAAGTCTGATTAAAATTCCCGGACTGAACGGTACCGGAAAAATGGGTAAATCGGAAGGCGAAGGCAATGCCGTTTTTTTGTCAGAAGATCCTAAAAGCATTCAAAAAAAGGTGATGCGTGCCGTCAGCGACAGCGGACCTACTGAGCCGAATCAGCCAAAATCGGAGCCTATTCAAAATCTGTTCGATTTACTGAAAGCCGTTTCCACGCCCGAAATCGTTCAACAATTTGAAGATGCCTACAACCAATGTTCGATTCGCTACGGCGATTTGAAAAAACAATTGGCTGAAGATATGATTCGATTTACCGAACCTTTCCGCGAAAAAACGAAAGAACTTTTAGCCAACGATCAATTGTTGGAAAAAATCACAAAAATGGGTGCCGAAAAAGCACGCGAAAGTGCCCAAAAAACCATCAAAGAAGTACGACAAGCCATCGGATTGAGATATTTCTAACCATGAAAAATTTCACCTATTATCTTTTAAAAGGCGTCTATTTCTTTATCGGATTACAACCGTTTTGGTTGAATTATCTTCTTTCCGACCTCATCTTTTTATTAGCTTATCATGGTATTGGATACCGTAAAAAAATAGTATTCAATAATTTAAAGAATTCTTTTCCTGAAAAATCAGATCAAGAATTGAAACAAATTCGGCGAAAATTTTATCGATATTTTTCTGATTTTTTGATCGAGACTGTCAAATTCAGAGTGATTTCTGAAAAGAAACTCTCGCGGCATATCACCATCAAAAACATGGAGTTGTTTGAGAAAATTGCTGCTACCGGAAAAAGTGTCATTGTTACTGCCGGACATCAATTTAATTGGGAATGGATTTTATATTTAACCAAACTGATTCCTTTTCAAGCCGTTGGAATTTATGCTCCTTTAGAAAATCAATCGTTTGAGCGGATGCAGTTCGAAACACGACATCGTTGGGATATGATTTTGGTTCCTCGCAAAAACGGCGTGTTGAAAGCCATCGATGAAGCAGGAATTACACATCTGAAAATCGGAATGTTGCTTTTTGCCGATCAAATTCCATCCAATCCTCGCAAATCGTATTGGACCATGTTTTTGAATCAAGAAACAGAATTTTATATCGGAGCCGAGCGTTTATCGCGCGAGTTGGATTGTCCGCTGGTTTTTGTGGAGATGATTAAAGAAAAAAGAGGTCACTATTGCTACGAAGTGCACGACTTGTGCCATGATCCTAAAACAGCTAACGATATGGAAATTATCGAAATGTATAAAAATCATCTGGAAGCTGCCATCCGTCGTCATCCCGAAAATTGGTTGTGGTCGCATCGCCGTTGGAAACACCAACGTCCCGAAAAGCGAAATTTATACGAAAATCCCTATCTTCACCCCATTTCAGAATCTTGAACCATCGCTTCGATAATACCGAGAATTTCATCTTTTCCCACTCCCGTTTCTGACGATGAAACCACGGCATGAGGCAACTCCTGCCACATTTTTTGCAATTCTTTCACCCACAGTTTCAACGTTTTGGAAATTTGATTGGACGACACTTTATCGCATTTGGTGAAAATGATGGAAAAGTTCAAATTATGGTCAGCCAACCATTGCATAAACTCTAAATCAATTTTTTGCGGCTCTAACCTAATGTCAATCAAGACAAAGATGTTGCGAAGGTTTTCGCGTTTTTTGAGATAGTTTTTGGTTTCCGTTTCCCAACGTTCGCGTGTCGATTTTGAAATTTTGGCGAAACCATACCCCGGTAAATCAACCAAATGCCAACGTTCATTAATCAGAAAGAAATTCATCAATTGCGTTTTCCCCGGCTTTCCCGATGTTTTAGCTAAATCTTTATGATCGCACAACATGTTGATTAACGATGATTTACCAACATTAGACCGACCGATGAATGCAAATTCCGGCAACGTTGAAACGGGACAACGTTTCAAATCGGGAGCACTGAGAACAAACGTTTTTGTTTTTATTTTCACGCGGCTATTTTTTCAAATTATTAGTTTGGACGATCTCTTTGATTCGTTTGACGATAGGTTGCCCGATTTTAATCTTATGGTTGAATAATGAAATATGACGCGCTACCTTTTTTTCATACATATCGTTGATAGTTACTAAGATACCCGATTCTTCGGTGTGTCCGAAATCCTCGTTTTGCGCTGTTCCGAAAAACCGCATCGAAGGAGACAAATTCATATAAGCATTGACCAACGGGGGAATATTTTCTTTGTAGTCTCTTAAAATTTTATTCAAAATTTTGTAATCGTCAGAAAATGTGCTACATGTAAAAGGTGTATTGTATTTTTCCAACATAGAGACGTCGATGACCGGATATTTAGGCAACGCCATTTTGTCGGGATCAGGAAAATGACGATAGAGAAATGCCAGCAAATAGTTGCGCGCCTCTTTGTCGTAGCCCGAATACATGGTCATTTTGCCGAAAAAATATTTGATTTGCGGATTGATAAAAATCAAGGCACCCAAGCCGTCCCAAATGTTATCCAACGAAAACATACCTTTACGAACATCGAAAGTGGCTTGATATTCAGGACGAATGAAAGAACGTCCCAACTCAATGGTGTGCGGTACGTAATTCTCAATAAAAAAATCGCTAAGTTTAAACAGATGCGAGGTGGGCGAATCCAACTCACCCGTGGGTAAGCGTTTCAAATCGCTACATTTGATGAACCGATAGCCACCAATAATTTCTTGGTCTTTCGGATCCCAAACAATCAGTTGTTCAAAGGAATTGGGCGCCAAATCGTATTCATCCAAATCTAATTCGTTGCCTGTACCTCCGCCCGAATCTCGAAACGAAATCTCGCGTAAACGACCGATTTCGCGTAAAATATTCGGAGAATCCTGATTATTGACAATAAAAATATCGCGATTGCCGTAGTTGGTATCACGAACAAATTTATTTCTTGTCAACTCCTTTATAATTAGTGCTTTGTTGACTTCAGGAATGACGTTTTTCATTTGAATGGATTGTATCATTTTGTTTTGCGTCTCAGTTTGATAGAACCAATATTGTGTTAAAAAATTTAAAACTTATTAATTGTAAAAACTTACAATTGGTTGTATTATTGTATTTTTGAATTTTTTATTGCTGATTTTTAAATGTTTATGTTTAAAAAAACGCAATTATTTCTGTTGTTTTGCAACATATTCTTGAAACGATTCGGTGCCATTTTTGATGGTATAACAAAAATCACGCATCAACCGTGCCCATTCGATCGGTTTGCGGCTTTTATCAAAAAATTGGTATGAAACAGGTTGTGCAAAAACAATTTTCAGATGCGCTCCTTTTTGTCGGAACATCTCATCGGGAAGATAAATCATCTCGATATTAGCTTTGATTTTCAATCGTTTTCGCCAATTTGCCAAGTTGTAAAAAAAGTTGGAGTTGGCACCTTCGACATGTGTCGGGACAATATCTCGTTGATTTTTAACGGCTAACGAAATAAACGTTTTTTTCCATTCTAAATCACGAATGATACCACCTTTTTGTTTTCGTGAGCAAAGACCCGCCGGAAAATACAAAATCGGCTTTGCGGAAGCAAAGTTTTCGTTGAAAATGGCTGCATTGGAAGCATTGGAACCGTGTTTATTCACCGGAATAAAAGCTCCGTGAAACTGCGGAATGAACAACAACAAATCGTTGACGGGAAACACTACATCGGGAAATTTTTGTCCCACCTGCGATAGCAAAGCCATTCCGTCTAAACCACCCAACGGATGGTTCGATGCCACTAAAAACCGATTCTCTTTTGCCAAATTTTCCATCCCCGTTGACGAAACCTCCACGCCAAAACGTTTCAAAATATGCGTGGCAAACTCCACCGGTTGATCGTTGCGAAACGAATAGATAATTTCATTGATTTCGTCTTGATGGATGATACGCTTTACTTTGTGAATCAAAAACTTGGGAATCCATTTCAATAACTTCGGATTCTTGGAGGCAATCACTTTTTCGACATCAATAGTGGTTTCGGTAATAGTTAATCGAGGATCGGACAATTCAGACATGGCTTGAAAAATTGATGCAACGTTGAAATAAAACGTTAATAATTAATTATTTTATTGATAAACAATATATTATAAATTCATTAAATGAATTGCAAAATAACAAAAAATTTCGACACGCTTTTATGAAATTGCTTCAATTTTCATAAAATTCTCTTTAGACATTTAGAAAGTTGCCCTTTATGTATTTTTTGGAGATAAAAAATCAAAAAACGGCAAGTCGAAGAATGATTTGCCGTTTTGTTGGTTGGTACGTCACTAATGATTGATAACAATACGCTTGGAAATTATTTTTCCATCCATTGTTTTTATTTTGAGCCAATAAACGCCTATTTCTAAATGGTTGGTATTGAAAGTTACCGTTGAACCTCCTTTCAATTGGATGTAATCAATCAATTGTCCCAAAATATTATGAATCGAGCAATAGCTCATATTTTCACCTTTAATTGTTACAACATTATTGGCCGGATTGGGGAAAACTTGAAAAGCCTCATCCACTTCGTTGATAGCGGGATCAATCGTTGAAGCACACGCCTCATTGGAAAAATCGGAGGTCGTTTCTTCTGAACAGATTGATTTTACCTGATAACAATAATCGTATTGAGGTTGAACATCTTGATCGATAAATTCGGTTGTTGCTACATTGGCGATTTTTTCATCATCGCGATAGATATCATAACTTTCTGCAGTTTCGGAAGCTGTCCATAATAATGAGATTTCAATATTTTCTTCAGAAGATGTTGCCAATAGATTTGTAGGCGGTTCGCAAGAGGCATTGATTGTAAATTCGATGACGACCGACTCGGTTCCGACATCCGGATTTTGACTATGGAAAGTCATTGTGGCAGCAAAAATTCCGCTCGTCGCCCAATTGCCGTCCATTGTCAAATTCACTGTTTGCGATTGTCCTGCTTCGATGTTGCCGCCAACCACATCCATTGAAAGCCAACGCTGTTGTGTAGGAATGGCAAAAGCCACCATATTACTTGGCAAATTGCCCACCAATTCTTTGGTACCATTATTTAAATCAAGACGATACAATTCACCATACATTTCATCATTACTCACCAACCGATAAGCCGCCCAATACATCGTGTTGGTTTCGCGATCGATGGCAAGATCTTGTAAATAATGGGCATTGAAACCCATCGGCATCACTATAGTTTCTTCGCCGGTAATAGGATTCACTTCGAGAATGTTGTCGTTTTCAACATCTACAACAATAAACCTACCATCGTTAGTAATGGCAAAATTGGTGGTTTGGTGATTCATCGATCCCACAAATTGTGTGGCACCGGTGGTCATATCCAACGTATAAAAATCGGTATATGTTTTTACATATAATTGATTATCATTTGAATTATAACACATTCCATATACATCTAATAAATTGTGTTGTAAAATAGGTGTTGCTATTCCTGTTTGAGGATCAATTCGGAAAAGATATGACATATTGGGGTCAATAGCCAACCAATCACCGTTCACAAAATCACCGCCGCTCAACATATCGAAAGCGGCATCGGAACCATCGGTAAGAGCAATTGCGTTTTCAGGATCATTCAATGGAACTAACATCGGAATCGGATAGTTGGCATTCACATACTGATTGACCATATATGCAACGGTGTAGGGCGATTTTGTCGACTCTTCATATTCCAAATCAAAATTCCATGTTAAAGGACCTGTTCCATTGTTAGTGATGGTAATTGTTGCCGTTGCGTCTGTTCCATATTCTGTTGCAACCGAAATTTGTGTCGGAGAAACAGAAAGAGACGGACTCGTCAAAACAAAATTTTTCGTCTCATCAGCAGTTGCCGGAAAATCATCTTCCAGCAAAATATTATAACCTGCTTTTGATATTTGGATATCATATAGTTCACCAACAACTGTTTCTAAGGAATAAAATCCATCAGAATCGGTTATTGTGGAAGGGTTTAAAACTCCGTCAAAAGCAACCGACGCCCCTTCGATAGGCAGGTTGGTTGCCATATCTGAAACAATGCCCGAAATGATCGCTTTATCAATCGCCGCACATTGGTGTTCGAATGTAATAAACGTTCCTGCAAGCATTCCGGAACCGACTTCTAATGTAAAAATATTGTCTCCTTGCAAATTGGTGACTTCAAAACCACATTCTGCATTATATTCTCCCGAAACCCAGTCCAACCGAGTTGTACCTTCCGGAATTATGACAGATTCGGAACCGCTTGCACCATCTTCCAATGTGATGTTGGCTAACAAAATATCGTTTTGAAAAACATTGATGGAAGCGCCGTTCCATCCATCGCCATATTCATCCAGCATATTGAAAATCAATTCACAAGATTGAGTCGGATTAGGCGTATTTTCTATAAAACCATTTCGCGCGTTGCTGCCTTTATAGGTTCCACAAAGAATACTGCCTTCGTTCAAAGGAACATTCAGCGGATAAACGTTGATGTAAACCTGATCGGCCGGATTAAACGTCTGATCGTAGCTGATGGCAACAATATACATTTGTCCGTCACCAACAACATCGCCGATATTGGCACCATTTGTAAAGGTAAATCCTCGCGGACGAAGTGGAAATCCGGAAGTTACCGGTGTTCCATCCATTTTATAAGCATAAATAAAACCTCTTGACGGCGTTTCGTTCGACATCACATTACTACCAAACAAAAGTTCGTATTGTCCATCATTATCAATATCTGCAACAGATGAAAATCCCTCACAACCATCTGATTTTGTGATAGGAAAACCCGATGCAATGTTACCGTCTTTGTTATATTTCCAAAACATGGGAGCATTTTCTGTAACGGGCAGACTCATAAAAATGCTGAAATTTCCATTTCCTTCCAAATCCACTACAGTCGGAGCGGTATAGGTCCATTGGCTCATCGGTTTGGGCCATCCCGATTTCATTTCACCCGTAAGTGCATCCCTCACATAATGAATTTGTGTGTTTCCATTACAAGCACCTACAATTGCGTAGCGTCCATCGGCATCCAAATCAACAACTATGGGCGATTGATACGAATAGCTATAGTTTTCTTCCAAATCGAGTATCGGATAGCCATCCAACACAGATCCTTGATTATCAAAAACATACAAACCACGCGTACATGCTGTAATAATCTCAAGATTGCCATCTGCATTAATATCTGCAATAGAAGGAGTTACTGCCGGTGCCGAATAAACGAACGCCGGAAATCCATTTATTTCTTCCCCGAGATGATTAATAACCCGTGTTGCCGGATTTAAAGAAATGCTTGTATTGCCGCGTGTTCCAAAAATAATTTCTACATTTCCATCATTATTGATGTCTGCTAAAGCCGGAGCACACGAAATAGGTCCTTTGGTTATTATAAACGGAAATCCCGTCAATGCTGTGCCTATCGAAGAAAAAACATCAATCGCACCGCGACTATTACCAAAAGAATTGGCTACTACAATTTCTAATGCACCATCGTTGTTAATATCAGCCACCGAAGCCGGATATTGTGCATAACCGTTAAGTGTTGCCGTCCATAAAACGGTTCCGTCTCCTTTGATTACTTTTACGTAATCGTTGTGCGCAAGAATAATTTCATCACCGGCTAAACCGTCGATATCGGCTAAAACTACGCCACGCATGGGTTTATAAGTAGTATTGGAAGTGAACGACATGGGAAAACCCGTCAATTGAGGCAACTCTTCCAACGTTTCACGCAACGGTTGTTGTAATGCTTTATCTCGCACCAAAACTTGACCGTTTTCATTAAGATAAGCTTCATGAACAAGCGTTTGTGCCTGTATTGTAATGATTACAAACAGACTTACCATAAAAAATAAAAAACTTTTCATAACACTTTATTTATTTTATAATTTTTCTCGAATTGATGAAATTTGATGCAAAAGTAATCCTTTCAAAACATGTAGAAACATTTTTTTGTAAATAAAATTTAAAACCCGCCGTGTTTTTTATGAACCATTTTCCGCTTTGGAATACCTTGACATTTATGACGATATTTAGTACCTTTCTTTGGTTTCCTTACCCATTTTCAAAAGGCGAGATTTAGTGCGTATTGATTCAATATTTAAGTGTCTACCGTAAAGCAACAATAATTTCAAATTTTCTAAAAATATTTACTATAAAATTTTTTGCAAAAATCATCATTTTTGCGACCTTTGCACTTCAATTTTTCTTGGGAAATAATTCCGAATTAAATGTTTTTTAATGATAAAAATATCATCTTAGTCTATTGATATTTACGTAAATAAAATTCTATGTACGCAAAAATATTTTTGAAAAAAAATCGCGAAGAAGCCTTGAAACGTTTTCATCGTTGGATTTTTTCCGGTGCCATTCAACGTATTGAAGGCAATTCTGCTGATGGCGATATCGTTGAAGTTTTCTCAAATGATGGCACTTATTTGGCTACCGGTCATTATCAAAAAGGATCCATTACCGTTCGCATCATCTCTTTTAAGCAAACGACCATTGATGAATCGTTTTGGGAAGAAAAATTACAAAAATCCATCGCCATGCGTCTTTCATTAGGTTTTTTCGACCACGCCGAGACCAATGTCTTTCGCTTAGTTCATGGCGAGGGAGACGGTTTTCCGGGATTAATTGTCGATTATTATAACGGTGTTGTTGTTTTACAAGCCCACTCGGTCGGAATGTTTCGCGAGCGTGAAACCTTTGCCCGAATTTTGCAACGTTTAAACATCCTTAAAACCACTGCTGTTTTCGATAAAAGCAGCAATACTATCAACTACAAAGAGGGTGAAGCCAAAGATATTTTTCTTTCCGGCAACGAAAAGCTGCCCCAAGTTTCTGAATACGGCAATCAATTTTTGATTGATATAGAGACCGGCCAAAAAACAGGATTTTTCATCGATCAACGCGAAAATCGCCATCTTTTGCAACAATATTCTCACGGACGAACCGTACTCAATTTATTTGGTTATACGGGTGGTTTTTCTGTCTATGCCATTCGCGGCGGTGCTAAAATGACTGATACAGTAGATGTTTCCGAAAGTGCTATTCAATTGACCAACAAAAATATAGAACTAAATTTCGGCACCAACGCTCCTCATCAATCTTTTGTTGTTGATGCGTTTGAATATTTGAAAAATCCGGCACGTAAATACGATTTAATCATTCTCGATCCACCCGCTTTTGCCAAACACCAAAGTGCAATCGACAACGCAATGAAAGCCTATCGCCGGTTAAACAGACAAGCATTGGAGCAAATTTTGCCACAAGGCATCCTTTTCACCTTTTCATGTTCGCAAGTGGTCAATTCCGAAATGTTTCAAACCGCAGTGTTAAGTGCCGCCATCGATGCCGGACGCAGTGTTCGTATTTTGCACAAACTAACGCAACCCGCTGATCATCCCATTAATATTTTCCATCCTGAAGGCAGCTATTTGAAAGGATTGGTGCTTTTTGTAGAATAATCGGATGTGTTTTGCTTTCCCACTGCCGAAAGTTTTTTGGGGTATCATCACAAAATTCGATCTACCTGAAACCGCCCTTATATAGTAAAAAACAAGCAATAGGTTCCTTATTTTAATCAAGCGAAAAACTAATCGTCAACACTCAAAATTCAATTTTTTTTAAAGAAGCTATTTTTTTCACAAAATTTTTACCTTTGTTCCCTTCAATTTAGCCCGATATTGCAAATGTTACACAACCTTTATCGATCATATTTTCAACATCGTATTCAGAAAATGGAACGTTTTAAGACGCATCCAATTGAAGTTCAAGAATCCGTGTTGAAAAAATTGATACAAGCCGGTTGTTCCACTAAATTTGGACAAACATACCAATTTTCATCTATTCGATCATCAGATGATTTTAGCCGTCAACTACCCGTTTCCGATTACGAACAACTAAAACCTTACATTCAACGAATGCGGGAAGGCGAACAAAACGTTTTATGGAACACTCCCATTCCTTGGTTTTCAAAATCTTCCGGTACAACATCCGAACGAAGTAAATATATTCCCGTCAGCCGCGAATCTCTGCAACAAAATCATTACAAAGCAGGGCACGATATGTATTCCATTTATGATTTGAACTATCCGAAAAATTATCTGTTTTCGGGTAAAGCCATGGCTTTGTGTGGCAGTTTGGAGAAAATTTCCCACCAAAAAACCACTCACTTCGAAGGCGACATTTCAGCTATTTTAGCCTACCAACTACCATTTTGGGCTCAATGGAAACGCGCTCCCGAACTCTCCATTTCTTTGATGAAAAATTGGGAAGAAAAAATTGAAAAAATCGCGCAATTAATTGTTAAAGAAAATATTACACATATCATTGGTGTTCCTTCGTGGTCGTTGCTGATTTTACAACGCGTATTGAAAATTTCCGGACAATCCGATCTCAAAAAAGTATGGAAAAATTTGGAACTTTTTATTCACGGTGGCGTTCGTTTTGAGCCTTATATAACACAATATCAAAATATTATCCCTCATAGTTCTATGCACTATTTGGAAGTATATAATGCTTCCGAAGGCTATTTTGCCATCCAAGATCGACTTGATGAAAACGATATGTTGCTTCTATTAGATCATGGCGTTTATTATGAGTTTATGCCTTTAACGGAATTAGGAAAAGAACAACCTCAGCTTGTTGGACTTCAAGATGTTGAGATTGGGAAAAATTACGCAATAGTCATTACTACCAATGGTGGTCTTTGGCGATATCTTATCGGCGACACTATTAAGTTTACAACCACATTTCCCTTTCGCATCCAACTGACCGGTCGCACAAAAGCCTTCATCAATTTAGCCGGAGAAGAGGTGATGGAAGACAACATTATTCGTTCTTTATCTGTAGCTTGTAGCAATTGTAGTGCTGTTGTGAAAGAATTTTCCGGCGCCCCATTTTATGGTAACGACCATCAAAAACCATGTCACGAATGGGCAATAGAATTTGTCAAAGAACCAGAAAATATACAACATTTTACCGCCATTTTCGATCAAACATTACAACAACTCAATAGTGATTACGAAGCCAAACGTTTTAAAAACATGGCATTAGATGTTCCTATTATTCATTCTGTTTCACAAGGAACCTTTTATAATTGGATGCAATCGCGTGGAAAATTAGGCGGGCAAAACAAAGTGCCTCACCTTGCTAACCATCGTGATTATTTAGAGGAAATTTTAACCCTCAAAAACCATCCGCTTTCATAAATCTTGTAAATAATCAAAATAATGAAAAAAATATTTTTAACAATGATCGCCTTTTGTGCTTTATCCGTTCAAGCACAAACTTTTGAGCAATATTTTATCCAAAAAACGATGCGTGTCGATTATATGCACGTAGGCGATGCCGTCACCGACCAATATTTTATTGATGAAATCATTGCCGAACCACATTGGGGCGGACATCTCACCAACTTAATTGATGAAAGCGGATTTGGCTACTACTTGGTGAAAGTATTTGATAAACAAACTAAAACATTGATTTATAGTCGATATTACGCCACACTTTTTGGCGAATGGCAAACCACCGATGAAGCTAAAACCATCCAAAAATCGTTTTCTGAAACAGTCGTTTTTCCGTTTCCGAAAAACAAAATCGAAGTGGCACTACACACCAAAAACAAAGCTACCGGAATTTTTGAAGAAAAATATCGTTTCGACATCGACCCGAACAACTATTTCATTCAACGCGACCGCAGACATGTGTATCCCGTTTACGAAGTGGAAAGCAACGGCAATCCCAACGAAAAAGTCGATATTGTAATTATTCCCGATGGTTATACCGAAAGCGAGATGAATCAATTTATGAAAGATTGCGACTTCTTTAGAGACGAATTTTTCAAATACGAACCTTATTCCTCCTACCGCGATCGATTCAATATTCATGCGGTGATGGCACCTTCCAAAGAATCGGGAGCCGATTTGCCGGGCGAAAACATCTGGAAAAACACGCTTATCGATTGTAGCTTTTGGACATTTGATAGCGAGCGTTATTTGATGACCACCGACAATAAAACTATGCGCGATGTGGCAGCCAACGCCCCTTGCGACCAAATCTACATTTTGGTCAACCACCAAAAATACGGCGGCGGCGGCATCTTCAACCACTATTGCACCGGCATCAACCACAACGAATCTGCCGGAAAAATCATCGTGCATGAATTTGGTCACGGTTTTGCCGGCTTGGGTGACGAATATGTGGGCAATGCCGAATACAACGATTTCTATAACTTGAAATTAGAACCCGCTGACCCGAATGTTACCACTTTAGTCGATTTTGAATCAAAATGGAAAGATTTAGTCGACCCTCAAACACCTATTCCAACACCTGCAACACCGCAATACAAAAACCAAATCGGCGTTTTTGAAGGTGCCGGCTACATGAAAGAGGGCATTTATCGCCCGAAACAAGATTGTTTGATGAACCATTTCCGTTGCGAAGAATTTTGTCCTGTATGTCAACGTGCTATCATCAAAATGATTGATTTTTACACCGTTCCGGTGAAATAAGATCGCCACATCTCTACACTTATAAAAAACAGCAAAGAGTTTTGCTGTTTTCGGTAACAATTATTCAATCGTTCGCGTGATATAATTGTTAAAATCAGCCTTTTGTGGTTGATAAGAATCATCTTCGAACAACGAAGAAGCAATAATGAAATCGGCCGTAGATCGACAACAAGCGGTAGGAATATTATACAAAACGCCAATTCGCAATAAGGCTTTTACATCTACATCGTGCGGCTGTTGCGACATGGGATCCCAAAAGAAAAACATCATATCAATTTTCCCTTCAGCAATGAGGGCGCCCAATTGTTGGTCGCCACCCAACGGCCCCGATTTCAATCTCAAAACTCGATGATAATCACGATCGTTTTCTTCCAAATCTTTATTCAATTCTTGTTCAATGATGCGTCCTGTGGTTCCTGTACAAATCAAATGATGTTTTTTTAACCGATCACGATTAAAAGCAACCCAATCGGCTAAATCGGCTTTACAATGGTCATGCGCCACTAAAGCAATGTTATATCTTTTTTTCATAGTAAGTAAATTATGATGATTCTATATTAAGTATCCATCGATTCTTTGGAAAGAGTCTTTTTTCGTTTTTTCAACGCTTCGCTCAAAATCCATTCTATTTGTCCATTGATACTTCGAAAATCATCGGCAGCCCAGCGTTCCAAATGTTGCATCATCTCCGGAGAAAGTCGCAAAACAAAAGGTTTCTTTTCAGCCATTATTTTAATTTTTAAAATTACAAATTCAATTTCTTTCTTTATACAATGAATGATTTTCAAGCGATAACTTCTTTAAAACCATTTCTATTTCAGATGGCTTTTTTGTTCCAATAAGCAATTTATTTCCATTTTTCATGATTAATTGAATGCCGAATTTTCCTGAAACGTTGAACGCTCGATTTTTTCTCACACCACGTATTCCCCAACCGCCATATTCTATCAATGGCTTATATTGACGAATATATACTTGATCAAACTCATTCCATGCAAAAGATTTCAATCGCAGAAAAGGGAAAAACCGCACTGAGATTCCTTCTGTTGTAATCTCGGTTTGTAATTTTAAAAGCAACAATAAACCAAAAATCAATACAAACGATATCCCAATAATAACAAGTCCCCAAATGTCATTGTTGGTAACAACCTCTTGTTGCTGAATTTGTAGCAAAATTTCAGTAAAGCTCCATATAAAAGCTCCCGCGAGAATTAGCCAAAGCCACCATTGCGTAAACCGTTGTTGTTCTGTAAATAACGTTTTTGAATAGATAACATTCTTCTTCATTAGAATCATGGTTTTATGAAATAAATACTAATACAAAGTTCCTGTATTAATGACCGGTCTGGCAGCCTCATCGGCACACAAAACAACCATCAAATTGCTGACCATCGTTGCTTTACGCTCTTCATCCAATTCTACCACTTTCTTTTCACTCAATTTATCCAATGCCAATTCCACCATTGAAACAGCACCTTCAACAATTTTTTCACGTGCCGAAATAATGGCTTCCGCTTGTTGACGCCGCAACATCACTCCTGCAATTTCGGAGGCATACGCTAAATAATTAATGCGAGCCTCCACCACTTTGATGCCTGCAATGGTTAAACGCTCCGCTAACTCCTCTTCCAACTTATCGTTAATCTCCTCGCCACCGGAACGTAAAGTAATTTCAGTGTCTTTATGATCAATGTGATCGTAGGCATACATTCCTGCAACTTTACGCAAAGCAGCATCACTTTGTACCTGCACAAACGATTCAAAACTCGATAAACTGATGTCGTTGCCATTGGTTCCGACTGCTATCGCTTTTGCCGAATCAATCTCAAAACAAGCTTTGTAGGTGTCTTCAATTTTCCAAACCAAAACCAATCCAATCATAATCGGATTTCCGTTTTTATCGTTCACTTTAATCGGCTCCACATCCATATTGCGAGCGCGCAACGACAATTTTTTCTTAACATAAAACGGATTCACCCAGAAAAAGCCGTTTTGCTTTACCGTTCCCGAATAGACTCCGAAAAAGGTTAAAACCGCCGATTTATTCGGTTGAATCAACAAAAAACCGATTAAATGCAAAATCCACACAAAAGTACCGACAATAATAACAATAACGGTCCACAACACATTTTCCAATAAAATTAATTGAAATACTGACCATACTGCCGCTGCTATCAAAGCGAGGTTTAAAAACAAGTGAAAAAAACCGTTAGATTTTAATTTTTTTACAAATTCGTTCGTTTTCATTTTTGATATTATTTTGATATTATTTTGGTTGCAAATGTATAATGTTTTTGGTAAATAACAACCATAAAATGATTTTTTGTATATCGTTGTTTTACTGATACATATACAACATTTCTTGTTTTCATTCATCACCTTGTTCAAAAAAAAATCTGTTTTATTCATCAAATTGCATTTCTTTTGAATAAAAAAAGCAAAACAATTACCTTTGCATACGCTTTAAAAATTATCTAGATGAATTATAAAATTGTTGTAATATTGCTCGCTATGCTGACATTGGTTTCTTGTTTGAAGAAAGCCACTAATAATCCACCTGCTCAAGAAGATTTTTCTTTCACGGAAACAGAAAAAAGCCTCATTCTGTCCGATTCAGCCAACGCCCCGATGTATATTTTTCAAACCAATGTTTACGAAGATTCCATTTTTTTACGTCAAATTTCTCGTAATGTGGATATTAAAGACGAAGATACCCTCGTTTTGCAACATTTGATTTCACGAATGCGCGTCACTTTGGCTCATTCGGGCGGCGTAGGCATCGCTGCACCGCAAGTGGGAATCGGTCGTAACGTTTTTTTGCTAAAACGCTATGATAAACCCGGAAAGCCGATCGAACCATGTATTAATCCTGAAGTACTATGGGCGGACACTTCTATGTGTTGGTTTTCGGGTGATGGTTGCCTTTCTGTTCCAATGGAAAGTATGAAAACATGGAGACACAAGCGAATTTTTGCCGGTTTCTACGATAAAAATATTCAATATCTGCAAGATACAATCAAAGGGTACACGGGTTTCAATAACAATTTTTCTGCCATCATCTTCCAACACGAATATGATCATCTGTTCGGCATTTTATATATCGACCGAACCGAACAACAATAATCAGTCAAAATATTATCTACCAATATTATGTCGCACGATCATTCTTCTAAGAGTAACAATATTGCCGTTGCCTTTTTTTTAAATTTTGGTTTTACCATTATTGAATTAGTAGGAGGATTGATAACCAATAGTGTAGCCATTCTTTCAGATGCGTTGCACGATTTTGGCGATTCTATTTCATTAGCCTTAGCATGGTATTTTGAAAAGGTTGCTAAACGTTCTCCTTCTGCCCGTTTCACCTACGGATATAAACGTTTTTCTCTTTTGGGAGCACTCATCAATTCTATGGTGCTTTTGGTCGGTTCTGTTTTTATCATTTACGAATGTTGCTTGCGAATCATCACTCCACAAGAAGTTCAAGTAAAAGGAATGTTGTATTTAGCAATTTTAGGCGTCATCATCAACGGAATAGCCGTTTTACGAACTTATCACGGTTCGAGCATTAACGAACGAATAGTGTCATTGCATTTGCTGGAAGATGTTTTGGGATGGATTGCCGTTTTAATAGTCAGTATCGTGATGTTGTTTGTGGACTTGCCGATTCTCGATCCGCTGCTATCTATCGGCATCGCTATCTTCGTATTATATAATGTATTTAAAAATTTAAAAGCCACTTTTCAAGTCATTTTGCAGGGTGTTCCTTCCACAATGAATTTATCAGAAATTCAACAAAAACTGGAAACCATCCCGTTGGTGCAATCTATTCACGATCTGCATATTTGGAGTTTAGATAGCGAATACAACATTGCCAGCCTACACGTCGTAATAAAAACACAAGACAATACTTCTGACAATTTACTGAATATCAAACAACAAATAAAACAAACCATGTCCAACGAGGGCATCGAACATACCACCGTTGAATTTGAAACCGAAAAAGAACTTTGTGACCCTTGCCGTATCCAATCTAAACAATGTCAAGAAAACAAGTGTTAAAAAAATCCCTCACCATTTCGTTAACATAATTTTTCATACAACATCGCTTCTTTTTGTTCATTATTTTTACGATAAATTTCAAGAATCCTTTATATATTTTTTACAAAAATCATAATTATCTGTATTTCATATTATTAACATGATAATTATTTTAAGGGATAAAATTTGACAAATAGTAAAAAATACTACCTTTGCACCCGCTTAAAAAAGGAAAAATGATGATACATATAACGTTACCCGATGGTTCAATTCGCGAATACGAAAAAGGAATAAATTCGATGGATGTTGCTAAAAGTATTAGCGAAGGTTTAGCTCGTAATGTGTTGGCTGCCAAAGCTGACGATAAAGTTATCGATGCTATGTTGCCCATCAACGAAGATTGTAATCTACAACTTTTAACATGGAACGACCCCGAAGGGAAAACCACTTTTTGGCACAGTTCCGCCCACTTGATGGCCGCTGCCATTCAAGATCTTTATCCCGATGCAAAATTCGGAATCGGTCCCGCCATTGAAACCGGTTTCTATTACGATATCGACTTTGGAACCACCAAAATCAGCGTTGAAGATCTGCCCGCCATCGAAAAAAAGATGGAGACATTGGTGCATGAAAAAGCTGCATTGGTGCGTAAAGAGGTCACCAAACAACAAGCTTTGGATTATTTTTCCGACAAAGGAGAAAAATATAAAATCGAACTCATCAATGACTTGGAAGACGGAACCATCTCTTTCTACGAATCAGGAAAATTTACAGATTTATGCCGCGGTCCACACTTACCCGATTTCAGTTTCATCAAAGCTTTCAAACTGACGGCTTTAGCCGGAGCTTATTGGCGTGGCGATGAAAAACGCGAACAGCTGACTCGTATTTATGGCGTTTCTTTCCCAAAAAAGAAAGAGTTGGACGAATATTTGGCACTACTCGAAGAAGCCAAAAAACGCGACCACCGCAAATTGGGTAAAGAGTTGGAACTTTTCATGTTCAGTCAAAATGTAGGACAAGGTTTGCCCATGTGGTTACCCAAAGGCACCGAACTACGCGAACGATTAGAAAACTTCCTGAAAAAAGTACAACGTGCCGCCGGCTACAAAATGGTGATGACACCACATATCGGCAACATCGAATTGTATAAAACCTCCGGACACTACTATAAATACGGACAAGACAGTTTCCAACCCATCAAAACACCGGTTGAAGGCGAAGAATATCTCTTAAAACCAATGAATTGTCCTCACCACTGCGAAATTTACAGATATGCACCTCATTCTTACAAAGAATTGCCTGTACGTTTGGCAGAATTCGGCACCGTGTATCGCTACGAACAAAGCGGCGAGTTGCATGGACTTACCCGCGTAAGATGTTTTACCCAAGACGATGCCCACATCTTTTGCACCCCTGACCAAGTGAAAGAAGAATTTAAAGGTGTAATGGATATTGTGATGCACATCTTTAAAGCGATGGATTTCAAAGAATATACTTGTCAAATTTCGTTACGCGACCCTAACAACAAAGAAAAATATATCGGATCGGAAGAAAATTGGCAAAAAGCCGAATCAGCCATCCGCGAAGTTGCCGAAGAACGTGGCTTGAACGCCATCGTAGAATTAGGCGAAGCCGCTTTCTACGGACCTAAAATGGACTTTATGGTTCGCGATGCTATCGGTCGTAAATGGCAATTAGGCACCATTCAAGTCGATTACAATTTGCCAGAACGTTTTGGTTTGGAATACATTGGAAGCGACAATCAAAAACATCGTCCGGTTATGATTCACCGCGCACCGTTTGGATCAATGGAACGCTTTGTAGCTGTTTTGTTGGAACATTGTGCCGGCAAATTTCCGCTGTGGCTCACCCCCGACCAAATGGTTATTCTGCCCATCAGCGAAAAATTTCACGACTATGCTCAAAAGGTGTTAGCCACTTTGCAAGAACAAGGCATTCGTGGCGAAATTGACCTTCGCAGCGAAAAAACCGGAAAGAAAATCCGTGATGCCGAATTGAAACGCATCCCGTTTATGTTAGTGGTTGGTGAAAAAGAGGAAGCCGATGAAACCGTTGCCGTTCGGCGACAAGGTGCCGGCGATTTGGGAACCATGTCCATCAACGCCTTTGCCGATATGATCAATAAAGAGGTGAACAGCCTGATTGAGTTTAAAAAGAAATCATGAAATTGACGAAACAACAAAGTAATTATTAACATCTTTCAAAAAAATCTTTACCAATTAATTCGTTGAAAAGTCAATTCAAAATACAAAAAAAGAAAGAGTATTCATTAAAAAGTAAAAAACTTGCCAGTTCCTTTTAAGAAACCCATGCCGCCACGTCCGGCGAATAATAATGCCGGTCCTAGAAGAGGGGCACCCAAAAGAGAAGATCCACATAGGATCAACGGAAGAATCACAGCACCAATGGTGCGCGTTGTTGGTGAAGGCATTGAGCCTACCATTTGCAGCGTCAAAGAAGCCATTCAAATGGCTGATGAACAAGGTTTGGATTTGGTGGAGATCTCTCCAACGGCCAATCCGCCCGTGTGTAAAATATTAGATTACAAAAAGTTTTTGTTCGAGTTAAAACAAAAACAAAAAGAGATGAAAGCCAAAGCCGCAAAAGTGGTGGTAAAAGAAATTCGCCTCGGACCTAATGTTGATGAACACGATTTTAACTTTAAACTTAAACATGCCAAAGAATTTTTGGAAGATGGTTGCAAAGTGCGTGTTGAGGTGTTTTTCAAAGGCAGAATGATTGTGTATAAAGAACGTGGCGAGATTAAATTGTTGCAGTTTGCCCAAGAATTAGAAGAATTTGGAAAAGTGGAATCGATGCCTAAATTAGAAGGCAAACGAATGATTATGATTTTAGTCCCTAAGAAAAAATAGTTAATCTTTTTTGGTTTTTTTGAAAAAATTCCAACAACAAAGGTTGGAACAAAGTTTTTTCATCCAAGAAAAATATTTTTTACGACATATAATATTTATCAAAAAACATCGTTTTTAAACATTTTGAATAAAAAGAACTTTTAAGTTATTTATAATTAATAAAAAAGGAGAAGAAGATGCCTAAAATGAAAACTAAAGCCAGCGCGAAAAAAAGATTTACGCTGACAGGAACAGGCAAAATCAAGAGGAGACATGCTTACAAAAGCCACATCTTGACGAAAAAAACCACCAAAAGAAAACGTAATTTAGGTTATGTTTCCATCGTGGACAAAGCAGATGTCAAACGTGTAAAAGACATGTTGAATCTTTAGAAAATTAATTTATTGTCTAACTGCTCGTTAGCAGAACAAGTGTTCAAACAAGTGAACCGCTAACAGCAAAAAATTGTTTAATTATGCCAAGATCAGTAAATGCAGTAGCATCAAGAAACAGGAGACGTAAACTCCTGAAGGCAGTAAAAGGTCAATTCGGCCGTAGAAAAAACGTCTGGACGGTTGCTAAAAACGCGTGGGACAAAGGTCAACAATTCGCGTACCGTGACAGAAAAACGAAGAAGGGAAATTTCAGAGCCTTGTGGATCGCCCGTATCAATGCAGGCGTTCGTCAGTACGGTATGTCTTACTCTCAATTTATGGGAGCTTTGAACAAAGCCGGAATCAACATCAATCGAAAAGCTCTGGCAGACCTCGCTTTAAACAATCCCGATGCTTTCAAAGCTATCGTGGAAAAAGTGAAATAGGAAGATCATTCCCCGTTTCTAACATGAAAAAAAGCCGCCTCTGAGCGGCTTTTTTTTTGGCTTAAAAAGCCATTTTTCTCATAAAAAATCTACCTTTGCACACCTAAAATTATTAAACATCATGGCTTTAAATTGTGGAATTGTTGGATTGACTAACATTGGAAAAACAACCATATTTAACTGTATATCAAAAACAAAAGCGGAGGCTTCAGCATTTGCTTTCAGTGCAACAAAATCAAATATCGGCATGGTGGATGTTCCTGATCCGCGATTGTATGCCATTGATCATCTTGTGCATTCCGCAAAAGTAGTTCCGGCTACTATGGAAATTGTCGATTTGCCCGGTTTGGCAAAAGGTGCCAATAAAGGTGAAGGCGTTGGTAACAAATTTTTGGACGACATTCAAAAAACCAATGCCATCATTCATGTTTTGCGCTGTTTTGATGATCCGAATTTGGCTCATGTCGAAGGCTCTATTGATCCTGTCCGTGATAAAGAAATCATCGATTTGGAGCTTCAAGTACGCGATTTGGATTTGGTAGAACGCAAATTACAACGGGTCGAAAAGTTAGTGAAAGTAGGCGAAAAAGGAGCAAAAGTGCAATACGACTTTTTCTTTCGGCTAAAAGAACATCTCGAAAATTTTGCCAACGCACGCGACATGGAAATTAACGAAACGGAAGAAGAATGGGTGAAAGAACTCTTTTTGTTGACCATGAAACCGGTGATTTACGTTTGTAATGTGGATGATGCATCGGCTGTTACGGGAAATAAATATTCAGAACGTTTTCAAGAAAGTGTCAAAAACGAGCAAAGCGAAGTGATTGTTATTGCCGGAAAATTAGAAGCCGATATTTCGGAATTGGACAACGAAGAGGACCGTAACGCATTTTTGGAAGATGCAGGGTTAAAAGAGCCGGGCGTTAACCGTATGATTCGCAGTGCATACAACGTTTTATCGCTGCAAGCATTTTTTACAGCCGGACCAAAAGAAGTTCGTGCTTGGACCATCAAAAAAGGGACAACGGCACCGGTTGCGGCAGGCACCATTCATAGCGACATTGAACGTGGATTTATTCGCGCCGAGGTCATCTCTTGCGATGATTATCTAAAATACGGATCAGAAGCCGCCGTCAAAGAAGCCGGAAAATTTCGCTTGGAAGGAAAAACCTACATTGTTCAAGATGGCGATATTTTAAATATTCGGTTTAACGTTTAACACATTTTGAGATCATAAAAAACATGGCACAATCAACAGCATCCATTCCAAAAGGCACTCGCGATTTCTCTCCGATAGAGATGAATAAACGTAATTATATATTCGACATCTTAAAATCAACTTTCAAACTTTTTGGTTACGAGCAGATTGAAACTCCTTCAATGGAAAATCTTTCAACCCTGACCGGAAAATATGGTGAAGAAGGCGATAAATTGTTGTTCAAAATTTTGAATTCCGGCGATTTTTTAAAAGGTGTACCAAATGTTGATTTAGAAAATACTAACCCAAACATTATTGCCGCTAAATTGTGCGAAAAAGGATTGCGCTACGATTTAACCGTTCCGTTTGCCCGTTTTGTCGTTCAACATCAAAACGTAATTTCGTTTCCGTTTAAAAGATTTCAAATTCAACCGGTTTGGCGTGCCGATCGTCCACAAAAAGGACGTTATCGCGAGTTTTATCAATGCGATGTCGATGTGATTGGAAGCGATGGTTTGCTCAACGAAGCTGAGTTGGTGCAAATTGTAGAGATGGTCTTCAACAAATTGAATATCAATGTGGTTATCAAAATCAACAACAGAAAAATTTTGAGTGGCATAGCTGAAATTTTAGATGAAACAGAAAAAATTATCGACATCACCATTGCCATCGATAAATTGGATAAAATTGGCATCGATGGTGTTTGTAAAGAGTTGGAAGAAAAAGGATTAACTACAGAAAAAATCGAAAAACTCAAACCTATTTTGTTTTTATCGGGGACAACAGACGAAAAATTACATCAAATTGAACAGGTTTTATCCGAATCTGCCATCGGATTAAAAGGAATTGAAGAGTTGCGTGTAGTTTTCAACTACCTAAAAACCATGAATATAAAGATTCCATACGAATTGGATTTGACGCTGGCACGCGGATTAAACTACTACACAGGTGCTATTTTTGAAGTGAAAGCAGCCGACGCCGAGATGGGATCAATTTGTGGAGGCGGCAGATATGATAACCTGACCGGAATTTTCGGACTGAAAGATATTTCAGGAGTTGGAATTTCGTTTGGAGCTGAACGAATTTATGATGTTATGGAAACATTAAATCTCTTTCCGACAGCCATTTCAGGATCTACAAAAGTCTTATTTGTAAATTTCGGAGAAAAAGAGGCAACATGGTGTTTACCTTATATCGCACAATTACGACAAGCCGGCATTACGGCAGAAATTTATCCCACAGCAGGGAAAATGAAAAAACAATTGAGCTATGCTGATAACAAAAAAATCAGCAAAGTGGTTTTAGTGGGCGATGATGAAATGAATCATCACCAATTTACGGTGAAAAACATGATCACCGGCGAACAAGAAAAACTTGATTTTGCATCGTTAAAAACAATGCTGGAATCATAGATAAATCTGTTTAACAGAAAATTACGATTCTTTGGCGTAAAACAAACACGCATCGCCATAGCTTAAAAAACGAAAATCGTGTTGTAAAGCAAAACGATATGCCTCTTTCCAACCATCGCCAATAAAAGCAGAAACCAACAAAAGCAAAGTGCTTTTGGGTTGGTGAAAGTTGGTAATCAATGTATCACACATTTTGAATTCGTAACCGGGAACAATCATCAAACCGGTAGTTCCATACAATTCTTCCGTATCTTCTTGTTCCATAAAACGCAATACTGCTGAAAGACTTTCGCGTACCGAAATATTTTGTTGATATTTTTCTTGATATGGATCCCATTGATTGATAACAAATTCTGTCGTTGATTCTGGTTCTAACAATAATTTAACCCCCAACCAATACAAACTTTCTAACGTTCTGACAGTGGTAGTTCCAACGGCAACTATTCGTCCGGAAACAGGCTGTAACAAAGAGCGAATTGTTTTTTCGGAAATCTGAATCTTTTCGATGTGCATCACATGTTCCACGACATTGTCGGTTGAAACAGGTTTAAACGTTCCCGCTCCTGTATGCAATACCAATTTTTGTATATCTATATGATTATCGTTCAGCTTTTTAAAAACGTCTTCTGTAAAATGTAATCCCGCTGTAGGAGCTGCAACCGACCCTTCTTCTTTAGCAAAAACGGTTTGATAGCGAGTTTTATCAGACGTTTCAGCTTCACGATGAATGTACGGCGGCAAAGGCACATTGCCACAAATTTCTATAATTTCGGAAAATGATAATTTTTCGGGCTGCCACGAAAATCGGACAATGAAAGTTTCGTTTTGTTTTTCAATCAATTCGGCAAAAAGTTCCGTTTTTTCATCAGGCGATTTCCAATAGATTTTGCCCGATTTCCAACGTCGTGCATTGCCTACAAAACATTTCCAAACACAACTTTTATGTTGCTGAAACGAGAGTTGAACATCAGAAGGTTCGACAGGCTCAAGACAAAAAACCTCTATTAAGGCACCCGATTCTTTTTTAAAAAACAGACGTGCGGGAAACACACGTGTTTCATTGCAAATCAACCGACTATCTTTGGGAAGAAGATTAGGAAGATTGCGAAAGACCCGCTCACTGACGAAGCCGTCTTTCCAAATTAATAATTTCGAGGAGTCGCGCGGAGTAACGGGATACTCCGCTATTCGCTCCGGAGGCAAATCATAATCGAATTCTTCGATTTGTAATGTGGATATTGGTGTCATATTACATGGGACACAACAAGTTGTGTCAAATAAATTTTAATGATTTAATAGAGAATAAATAATGGAAATAAGCACATATAAAACAATGATCATCGGCAAGGCGGTGAATTGAAATAAAAGTATCAATATCAACGACAAAGCAATAAAAATATAGCGTGCTTTATTATCTTGAAAACGCCAAGTTTTGAATTTCATTGCCAACAAAGGCAATTCTGAAACCATCAAAAATGACCCGACGATGATACATCCCATCAACGAAAAAGGATTGTGCATAAAATTGAAAAACAATCCGTTGTACAAATTTTCATTCAATAATGGTACAGAAATCAAAAATAGCGCATTGGCCGGCACGGGAAGTCCGAAAAACCGGTCGCTTTGCCGTTCATCAATATTGAACTTGGCTAACCGCAAAGCTGAAAAAATAGGAGTTATTAATGCAATATAAGGCAAATAGCTGCACTCGATTTGCGTATTATTTTTTAGAATGGAAAAGATGATAAAAGCCGGTGCAACGCCAAAAGTAACAACATCGCATAAAGAATCGAGCTGTTTTCCAAAAGGTGAAGCAACATGAAGTAACCGTGCTACAAAACCATCAATGAAATCGAAAAAAGCACCGCCGATGACCAAAACCGCTGCCCATTTTAAATTGCCTTGCATCGTCATTGCAATCGATAAAACGCCGCAAAGGATGTTCAATGAGGTGACAAAATTGGGTATATGTTTTTTCATCTTTATGATATACAATATATTAAATCAATAATATTGTCCTTACATTTTTTTGCAAATGTATTCTAAAAAATTGAAAATTAAACATTTTTTAAAGAATACCCAATTAATTATTTACTTTACAAATTGATCATCAAACAATAATTGCGCTTTGATTGATAACAACCTATTCTATTGAATATATTTCAAACAAAAATATTGATCATTGACATCGACGCTTTGTGTCAATAGCATTTTAAAGGCAATTTTCATTCAACCATTCATTATTAGATTTGCAGAATCAACGATTATTATTATCGTTTTTTCTCATAACAATGCCAATAATATACTTCTCGCTTTGTTTTAAAATTATACTCTTGTGCCCTGAAAACAAATAGGTGAATATTTTTTATAACTATCACATAAAAAAATCTAATCTACATTAATTTCGGTGTTTCATAAAGACTGAATTGCCGAAATTGCTCAAAAGTTAGCAGCATTGAATGTTACCATCTTATATCAATCTGTGGCACATTTGATTACATAAAAAATTTGAATATTCAAGGTTTAAACCTGCAAACCGTTGAAAGTCTGACCTCCTATCTTTCAATTTTGGGCGGTCGTGTAAAAACATTACATTTTTAAAATTTTGGTGAAACATACAAAATCTTCACCATCGTTCTGACGTAAAATCGGCAACTTTTGGCAAGCGGTACAGGACAAACAAGTCGCGTTGATGCTTTGACACAAGCTATTGCCAAAGCACAATCGTTTGGTTTTGATTTAAACGGTGCGGTGATGGCTTCTGATACATTTTTCCGATTGTATTGAAATTGCTCATCACGCAGGTATCAACACTGTCATTCAACTCGGTGGTTCTATCCGTGACAACGATGTTATCGATTATTGCAACGAACACGCTATCTCGATGATTGTTACCGGAATGCGGTACTTTCGTCATTAAATTTGCGAAATGTAATATCCAATAAAAAAAAGCCCTTGTAGGGCTTTTTTTTATTGGAGTAGCGAGGGCGAGAATTGAACTCGCGACCTCCGGGTTATGAATCCGACGCTCTAACCTGCTGAGCTACCTCGCCGTTTTTTGAGGGTGCAAAGGTACAATTTTTGAAATCAATTACAAAATTTTTGATTTATTTTTCTACAATTACTTATTTATTTGATATTCTAATAATTACGCTTTACGTTTTAATTGATGATTGATGCGAGCAGCCAATAATTCAATCGCAACCATATTGTTTCCGCCTTGCGGCACAATGATATCCGCATATCTTTTGGTGGGTTCAATAAACTGCAAATGCATCGTTTTTACATATAAACTATAATGTTGTAAGGCTTGTTCGTAATTGCGACCTCTTTCAATAATATCTCGTCGAATAATTCGCATCAAACGATCGTCCGGATCTGCATCAACAAACACTTTGATATCCAACAAATTGCGTAAAGAAGAATCTGTCAACACTAAAATACCTTCTACAATTAACACTTCGCGTGGTTGCACAGTTATGGTTTCTTTGGAACGGGCACACGTAACATACGAATAAATCGGCTCTTCTATACTTTGACCACGTTTTAATGCTTCTATATGTTGAACAATCAGCGGGAACTCAAAAGATTCAGGATGATCGAAATTAATTTTTCGTTTTTCTTCTTTGGAAAGATTTCCGTTGTCTTTATAATAAGAATCCAACGATAATTTTGCTACCGAGTTGGCCGGTAACAATTCCATGATTTTGCTGACAACTGTAGTTTTACCACAGCCTGATCCTCCGGCTATTCCAATGATTAACATTATAGAAAAAGGTTAAAAATATTATTATTAAAATTTCCGTTTTTTAAATCAATTTTTGATATACTTGATACCATCTTTCGGGGACTTCATTTTTACAAGCAACATCATAGTCTTTGTAGGAACACGGTACTAAATATTGTCGCGGAAATTTTTCACGCATTTCTTTCGAACAATTGATTTCCATCCACCAGCGATCGCTTCGTTTGCTTTTGTAGAAAATCACGTCATCTTCAAAACATTCCGAATTGACAATAAACTTAATAAATTGATTTTCATTTTCAAACGAATCGCCTTTTCGATTATAAAAACCATCAATAAAATACCAAATCACCTCGGCCGCTAAAAAACAAGTTTGATCGCGATGATCTAAATCGGGATTTACTTCATAAATACCAAAAGAGGATAATTTATCGCTGATTCCGGCATAGCGTGCGATGGCACATAAATCTTCCCCATAAAAGCCGTTGGGAGTAGCATCAGCACAACCGGGAGCATCCGACATTCTTACAGCAGAAATATCAATACTCATAATATCTGCATTACGCACCATAGGTTCAATTTCTTCCAAATTGTTGTTCACGGCTCCCAAACGATAGGCATCAAAAAATAAATTTTTCATCAGCGAAACAGCTTGTGGATCAACAAAATATGTTTGATAACCAATATTGGTCAAATTGAAGAGAAAATTGGGTTGGTGCATGATGATTTTACTCAAAAACGAATGGTTGTCATCATCGTTAGGTGTTTCACCAATATCGAAACGTGAATCAACATTGACAATATTGATTATTTGATTCAATTCTTCGTATGCCATATAATTGGCAAACGTCAAATCTTGACTACCGCCAATAATGATCGGAACAATATTATCATTAATCAAATTCGTTAATACAATCGTTAAAGCACAATAAGTATCCGGTAATTCGAATCCCTGTTTAATGTTGCCCAAATCGGCAATATGAATTTTTGATTGTTGTGGAAACAATTGATATAATTGTTTTCTAATCTCTTGAGGTGCTCTTTCACAACCGCTGTTATTTTGAGCAGCACGCGATTCTTCAACGCCGATGATGGCTAAATCGATGTTTTCCAATGAGGGGAATTGTCCCGTTTCACTGTAAAAATGCACCAAATCGCCCAAACGTTGCTGTCTTTGATCCGAAAGATGAAAGTCATCCAGAGAGATCGGATTCAAAAATTCTTCAAAATTTATCATCAAAGTGAGTTTCTAATATTTTCAAAAAATTTGATTATTCGGTAGCACTTTCACGTTTTTTCTTGCTTCGAAAAGGTGTTTTTTTATCTGTGGTTTCTGCTTTAGAAATAATTTCCATACAAGCTTCCAACGATAAATCTGCTACTTCGGTTCCTTTCGGAATTTTGTAATTCTTTTTATTGAACGAGATGTAAGCTCCATAACGTCCGTTGATAATTTTCAACTCCGAATTCTCAAAAGTTTTTAATATTTTTTGTAAATCGGCTTTGTTTTTATCATCAATAAGTTGAACAGCTTCTTCTATCGTGATTGACATCGGGTCGTACAATTTGCCTAAAGAATAGAATTTTCCTTGATAACGAATATAGGGACCAAATTTTCCTACTGATGCCACAATTTCTTCTCCATTGTTCGATCCGACAACTCTAGGGAGTTTAAAAAGATCTAATGCCTCTTCCAAAGTAATGGTTTCAATACTTTGTGTTTTTTTCAAAGCAGCATATTTGGGTTTTTCTTCTTCGTGCAACAATCCAATTTGAGCAACGGCTCCATAGCGTCCCAATTTAACCAAAATCGGTTTTCCCGATTTGGGGTCAATTCCCAACTGACGTTCTCTTTTCACAAAATCCGATTGTTCAATTGCTATTTTTACAGACTGATGAAAAGGTTGATAAAAACGGTCGATCATTTTTGCCCATTCCATTTTTCCTTCGGCAATTTCGTCAAATTCTTTTTCTACCGATGCAGTAAATTGAAAATCCATAATCTTTTCAAAGTTGTTCATCAAGTAGTTATTTACCAAAGAACCTACATCGGTCGGAATGAGTTTGTCTTTTTCAAAGCCCACTTTCTCTTTTTTGATCGTCTCTTTTATCTTATTGTTTTTCAACACTAAATAATTAAAATCTCGATAGTTGCCTTCGCAATTGGTTTTCAAAACATATTCACGTTTTAAAATAGTCGAGATCGTAGGTGCATAGGTTGACGGACGTCCAATACCTAATTCTTCCATTTTTTTCACCAAACTAGCTTCCGTATAACGATAAGGTTGTTGCGTGAATTTTTGCGTTGCATCGATAGCGTCATAGGCTAAAATTTCTCCATTTACAACTGTCGGCAAAACACCCGAAAAATCACTCTCTTTTGATTCGTCATCCGTTGATTCGTGATAAACTTTCAAAAAACCGTCAAATTTGATCACCTCTCCTCGTGCCACAAAATCGTGCCCGTTCATCGAATGTTTAATGTATATGATCGTTTTTTCTATTTCGGCATCACTCATTTGTGAAGCAATGGTTCTTTTCCAAATCAAATCATACAAACGTTTTTGATCGGCAGTACCGGCAATCTCTTTGTTTTCAAAATAGGTGGGACGAATGGCTTCGTGGGCTTCTTGAGCACCTTTAATATTCGTTGTGTATTGACGTCTTTTAGAATATTTTTCGCCATAATTAGCAACAATTAAATTTTTTGCTGATGAATGAGCGATATTGGATAAATTGACCGAATCGGTACGCATATAGGTGATTTTTCCGCTTTCATATAATTGCTGTGCAATCGTCATTGTTTTTGAAACAGAAAAATTGAGTTTTCGGCTGGCTTCTTGTTGTAATGTTGAAGTAGTAAACGGAGGAGCCGGTGATTTTTTTCCGGGTTTTTTTTCTAAAGCAGAGACTTCAAAAGTGGCATCAATACAACTTTTTAAAAACTCTTCAGCTGCTTCTTTGGTGGCAAACCGTTGAGAAAATTCAGCAGGAAGTATTCCTTGTCCATACTGATTTTTTACAATAAACTGCGCCGTAATTCGATAGGAAAATTCTGATTGAAAATGGCGAATTTTTTCTTCTTGATCCACAATCAATCGAACTGCTGCCGATTGAACACGTCCGGCAGAGGTGCCCGGTTTCAACTTTTTCCATAATACAGGCGATAATTCATAACCCACCAAACGATCCAAAACACGACGGGCTTGTTGAGCATTCACCAAATTGATATCAATATGTCTCGGCTCTTTGATAGCGTGTTCAATAGCCGGTTTTGTGATTTCATGAAAAACAATACGTTTTGTAGATGAAATATCCAAGCCTAACGTTTCGGCTAAATGCCATGCAATGGCTTCTCCTTCGCGATCCTCATCAGATGCTAACCAAACCGTTTCCGATTTTTTTAAACAATCGCTCAAATCATCAATAATCTTTTTCTTATCGCTAGTAATCTCATATTTGGGTTTGTAATCATGATCAAGATCAATGCTCAATTCGCTTTTTGGCAAATCACGAACGTGTCCAAAACTAGATTTTACCTGAAAATCTTTTCCAAGAAACTTTTCAATAGTTTTTGCCTTAGCAGGCGACTCAACAATTACCAAATTTTTTGCCATACAATTATGTATTTTTAAAGAGGTGCAAAGGTACTTTTTCTGATTTATTTTTTATAGGTTAAAAAATGTTAAGACGATTTTTTCTACTACACCTTATATATACCTAAAAAATTCAGCCATTTTCACAGCTGAATTTTTTTATATTAAAACCTTTTACGAGTATTTATTTCGTTAAACCTATCTTAGTTGCTTATTCTCCTTCTTCCTTTTCGGTTTTATCTTTCGATTTTTTCGGCTCCTTGGGTGCTTTAGGTTGTTTTTCCTCTTTTTGATCGGGAACAGCAGAGAACAAGTCTTCTTTTGTAACTTTACCCCAATTGAAAACCAATCCGATTTGAGCATTCATTTGAGAAGCGTTTAACGGATTGAATACCGACAAGATGTTATTGGTGGATGCATAAATATTAAAAATACCCAAATTAAATCCTACGCCGAAACCCACATTAGCATAACTTCGTTTCATCATGGTATAATTGACACATACATCAATGATTTTGAAAAAATTACCGTCATAAGCCACTGTAAATGCCGGATAAAACGCACCATTATAAAAAGCACCTTGAAAAACTGCTGAAAACCGATGCATCTTTCCTAAATCATAATATCCTTCTACTGAGAAATTTGTATTTAATTGGGTAGAATATTTTCCCATCTCTTTACCTTCAATTGGAAAATAATTCTTCAACGAATCCACAAATTGTCTTCTATACGCCGTGTCGTTAATGATATTTTGTAATTCATTGTGATCTAATCCGTTAAAATAAAAACTACCATTTTCGTAAAACTGACCGCCATCGGCAAGCGTGCTATTCACCGTTTGATTGTTTGTTTTCCAACTGATAAAACCCAAATCATTAATTGAGGCAGCAACTCCAATTTCTTTCGTAATTTTATATTCGGCACCCAAGTCAATTCCGAAACCAATATTTTTAAATGAAGGTGTAATAATATTACTAGTGAAAGCATCCATATCAACATTTACTTTTTGGTCTTTGATAATAATAGGTGTGATAGATGAAATATTAGCATCCAAGCCATATTGCAACCGAATATCATACGTTGATGCGTCGGTATAAACTTTTGCGTTAATGTTGTTGGTTTTTATATTGGCAAGTCCAAATAATATTTTGGGTCTCGCTCCTATCGATAATTTTTCGTTAATAACTCGCTGATACCCTATTGCCAACTCTTGATAAACATTCATATTTAATTTCAAATCGATATTTGCCGGATTATCTTCTCCCAAATACATTGAGTTTCCTTTGAACGGTAACTTAAAAAGAGCATCCGAAAAATTGAGGTTTCCATGTGCATGTAATCGATAACTCACTGAAAAGAAATTCTTTTTCAACCGAAAACCGAATCCCAAAAGTTCTTCATTCAATCTCAGATTTATCCAGTTGTCGGTTTTCAATTGATCTAAAAAACCATCTACCATTATTGATTGTGGTGTGTTATTAGGACCCATTTTAAAAATCTTATCGTAGTGAAGACTTGAATTTTGCAAAAAGATGTTTGTATTCCCTAATGCAGGAATTCCGATATAGGCATCATACGGTAGAAAATAGGCCGGATTTGAAAAATTGGAATACGGATTCATGCGCATAAAACGCAAGGTTGAAACATCTTGTCCGCACACTTGCGACACGACCATAAACCAAAAAATGCAAACGGCTATACAATAATTAATTTTATTATTTTTCATGGTTATAAACATTTTAAGTTATAATTCAATATCTGCACCGGAATAGGTTACACTAACTCCAACCACAGCACCTAAAAAATTTTCACTTGTGAACGTAACTTCATGACCTTCTGTCGCAATTTTGAACCGCATAATCAATTTATTGGCTTTCAAGAAATTTTGAATACGTTCATTGGTGATGTGAACAAAAATTGGATCTCGTTCAACAGGAATCCCATCATAAGCACCGTCTAAAAATTCGGCTTCGGTAAACATCGAATCAACTACGGTATTAGTTATTGAATCATAAGCAATAATTTGAGCATCAACATCTAACGGGATCCCGTTAGTAAGTGCAACTCTGAAATCCAATGCTTCAATATGATCTACCTCTTTAATATCGCTTAAAGTAAAACTAGTCGTATCTCTGTAATATGCATTATCAATTTTGAGTTGAAAAGGCAGTTCTGCAGCCACCTTGACGCTGATGGTTGAAGTGTCGTAAACCGAAATTACGCCTTGAGAAAATCCATTCGGATTCAACGTAGCCATGCCCGATGCTACAAATCTGTTATATAGTGATTCAAAATGAATTTTCTCTATTTCTTCGATTTGATCTTTAATATATTCGTTTGGAGAAATGGGAATATTTACTAGAGTCGGTACAATTTCTAATAATGAAGAAGCGCAGTTATCGCCTGTAAATTCGGCAACATCGACTCTCAAAAGGCCTTCCACATTAAAAGAATTTCTAGTATAAAGAACCAAACGAGGATTGAAAATGGTAATATCACCTCCAAAATTGGTTGAAAATAAATTAAAGGGTGTTTCAACACTTAACGGCATCGAATATGCCGCAACCTTCGCTGATGCGTCTTTTAAACTGAAATTGGATAAATGTATTTCCGTATTTACATGAAACATAGGTGTTTCATCGCCATTAGAAAGAAAATGAAATTGATATTGAAAAGCAATTGTATTGTTGGGTTCCAAAGTTATGGTACAATTTTCCAAGTTAATAGAAAAAATGATAACAAGACCTTGATTTGAATGTAATGTCTTCGAAAAAAAAACACCGTCTTCTGTCTTTATGTTGGTTGTCGAAATGACAACATCATATTCATCCACATCAATATCGTGTGCTATTTGCACATCCAATAAACCCGTTTTAACAGTTGCGGAATTAACTTCAACCAATTCTGAAGCAAAACTCAGTTGCTGATTGTATTCTAAAGTTACAGAAGCCCCCACAATACCCGGTGATGGATTATCCAATTCAGTCTCATCAACTTGATCCACATCGTCAAATTTTAATAAATCCGAGGCCCTTACTACATTGTCCTGAGTTAACTCATATACATACTTCAACGTTCCATCATCAGCCGTAGAAATATAGCCTTCTCTATCAAATTGTGAAAGTACTTCGCTGATAGGATATTGGGTATTAATCAACGGAAGTGACCAAACCCCATCAGCTTCAATAGAATTTAGATCTTTAAAATTGAGCCGATCTTTTTTGCAGGAAAGAAAATGAATCACGCATAAAATCATTATCAATCCCATTAAAATGGCAATCTGTTTTTTCATAGACATAAATTAAATTATTGATTTTAAATATCTTATATGATTAATAATGAATGAATTAAACACAATTTTCTCAATCAGATAATCTTTGGCAAAGTTAATAATTTTTTTAATATCAAACAATATTTCAATTAATATTTTAAAATGTATATGTGATTTAACTTATTGTTGTTCATGTGATTTAAAAATCATCCATCAAAAAAGATTTTTTATAAAAAAGAATACTTTATGTTAAAATATGTTACCTTTGCATCGAAATTTATTATAAAATTATTTAATTATTATGAAAAATCTTACGATATTAATTAAAAGTGTGTTGATTGCAATAGCCATCGTAATAATTGGATGCGAACCATTCGATTTTAATCCTTTTCAATCTGATCCGAATAATCAATTTACTATTGTCAATGCAGCCGGCGACACTTCAAAATGCAATATCGGATTCGGTATTGCCATTTCACGTCCGCTTAATGATTCTTTATTATTATCGTATGTTGGTGATCCCACCATTTCTCAAGTTCTCTCGAACATAAATGAAGATTCGATGATGGCAACCGTCATTGTATTATCCACATTGGAATTTGACGAAAACACCGATTTAATGACCATTATTTTGTTGGATCAAGATGACATTAACAGCGGAACACACCATTGTTTGCCATTTGAACAAACCATGTTACCCAATTTCGTCCTTCCAGATAATTCGTTCTTGGGTTATGTAAAAGTCAATGCCAACAGCATCATTATGCACAATGCAACAGTTGTAATTTCTGAAGAAGAGGGCTCTTACGAAATTGATATTGAAGACGGTTCTGCCTTAACCGGTGAACATTTTTCTTGTCATTTCAAAGGATTGCTTCCTCGTATTTCGAATTAATCTTAAAAAATTTCTTGAATACAATTTTAAAATACTACTTTTGCCCCAATTTTTTAAATCATCATTTGTATGAAAAAGTTAATTATTATTTTGTTAACCATGTGTATCGTTTGTCTTTCAATATCAGCTTGTAGTTCTCAAAGATCAACTTGTCCGGCATATCAAGACTTGAATAAATTCAAACATGAACGTGCTTATTAAAATTTGAGCGTTCATTTTTTTTCGATTTTTTTGTTTAAAAATTTGCTTTTTTTGAATAAATAATTAATTTTAATCGTATAAAATATTTGTAATTTATTCTATTACAAAATTCTATTTGAGAAAAATATTTTTTTACAAAAAGTTGATTTTCACACCAAAAAATAATTACCTTTGCACCCGCAAAAAGGAAGGCTCCGTGGCTCAACTGAATAGAGCATCTGACTACGGATCAGAAGGTTGTGGGTTTGAATCCCGCCGGAGTCACTAAAAACCGCAAATGCGGTTTTTTTTATGTCCAAAAACATCGATTCCCTTTTTTCATTTATATGTAAAAATATTCGTTTTTTTGTCAAAAAAGTTGTAATATTGCAAAAAATTTTTTTAAAGATATTTTAATATAAAAAATAGTATTACAATAAATTATAATTCAAGTTTAACAAAATTTTATTCAATGAAAAGAACATTATTACTAATTTGCATGTTGGTTATTACCGGCATGATGATGGCACAAAACATGGTATCCAATCCCGGTTTTGAAAATTGGACCAACGGTTTACCTGATAGTTGGGTAGGTGAAAAAACAAATATTGGTAACTCCAATATTATTCAATATACCGCCAATCCACACACAGGCACCTCAGCTTGTCAATTGGTGAATGAAACCACCTCTCACAAACGTTTTACTACAGGAGCCATCGCTCTCGTAGCCGAACAAGAATATGTGATTACATTTTGGGTTCGTGGTGCCGGCGAAATTCGCACCGGTTTATTCGATGCTACCACAGGCGATTATGGCTACACCGATTACAATGAATACATTGTTGTTAATTCTGCAGAATGGTCACAACAAACACAAACCATCACATCAGGCGGAACCGTCAGCAATGGCGAGTTTATCTTCTCTGTTCGTAACACCGTTGCCGGCAACGACCATCTTGTTATTGATGACGTTGAAATTACCGGTGGCGTAGTGGTTTTAACCGCAAACTTTTCTGCCACTCCTAGAGTTGCCTCACCGGGTGCAACCATTCAATGCACCGATCTTTCTTCCGGAAATCCCACGGCTTGGGAATGGGAAATCTCGGGTCCGGAAACCCTGACCTCAACTGAACAAAATCCGGCTTTTACGCTTAATATGGCAGGATTGTATAATGTTTCTCTGACTGTTTCTAACGGTTCGGAAACCAATACAAAAGTAGAAACCGGCTACATCTCTATTGCCAATTTCCTTGTCAATCAAGATTGGAACGATTTGCAATGGAAAGGCTGGACACAAGTGAGTGTTGCCGGCGAACAAGTTTGGACTATTTCCGAAATTTACGGCATCGATGATTCTCCTTGCATTAAAATGAGCGGTTATTCAGGAGCTCCTATCGTTAACGAAGATTGGTTAATTTCACCGTCGTTCAATTTAAATAACAACGAAAACGTAATGTTGTCATTCGAAAACGCTTATAAATACGAAGGAATAATGTTACAAGCCTTTATCTCGAACGATTATGACGGCGACCCGGAAAATGCTACATGGCAAGAACTCCAATTTACGCCTAGCACTGGAAACTTTGCTTGGACTAATTCAGGCAATATCAATTTAGATCAATTTGAAGGCGATAATTGTTTTATCGGTTTCAAATACACTTGTGATGCTTCTGCAGCTGCCACATGGGAGTTGGATAACATTATCATTTCAACAGCTTCTGTTGCTATTGCTGAAACAAATGCCGTTGATTTTCAATTGGCACCGAATCCTTGCAACGGACAATTCAACATTACCATTGCCGAAAAAGCTAATGTTTCAGTTTTCAATGTTTTAGGTCAGATGATTCATCATCAACCTATTGAAGGAACATCATCTATTCAACTTGGTCATGTTGATGCCGGAATCTATTTGGTAAAAATTCAAACTAATACCGGAGCTACCAGTACCCAAAAAATTATTGTTCGTTAAATGAAGGAACACCTTTCTTTGAAATATCATTATTTCGTTGTTTCTCATTATTGGAACAAAATTCCAAAATAAAATCAAAAAAAACACGCTTATCAATTGATCAAATTGTTCAATGATAAGCGTTTTTTTTCAAAAATCCACACAACAAAAAGCAAAATCAGACGTTAAAATAAAACCATTTCGTTGATTATAAAACCAGCAATGGAGTGCTCATTATTCACTTTTCAATTTTTTAAACAATGATTCTAAAATCATCTATCATCAACAACGTTATTTTCGACCTTGGTGGCGTTATTATGAATTTGCGATTTGATCGAATGCTTCAAGCATTTCAAAAATTGGGGATTTTTATCAATTTCGAAGCCGACTATATTCATAACAATCAAAAAATTTTTATTGAAGATTTTGAGACCGGAAAAATGACGCCTCGACAATTTCGCGATTATCTTCGTCAAAACACACACAACGAGATTACCGATGCCCAAATCGATGCAGCATTGAACGCCATTTTATCGGATGTTCCAACATCGCGTATTGAATTTTTGCAACAATTAAAAAAGCATTATCGTATTTTTTTGTTTAGCAATACGAATCAAATTAACGAAGATTGTTATCATCCGGCACTAAAACAAAAATTCGGATTTGATATTTTCACCGATCTTTTTGAAGAATCTTTCATGTCTCATCATATCGGTTATCGAAAACCTTCTATAGAAGCCTTTCAATACATTTTGCAAAAACGAGGTTTAAAACCCGAAGAAACCGTTTTTATTGACGATTTGCTCTCCAATATTGAAGGTGCTCGTAACGCCGGAATTCACGCCATTCAATTGAAAGAAGGAATGGAAATCAACGAACTTTTTAACGATAAATTTGAAATAATTTTTTAAAACAACATATCAATAATGGCAGTATTAGTAGGAAAAAAAGCTCCGTTTTTCGAAGCTGATGCCGTGGTGAACGGTGATGAATTTGTAGAAAAATTCTCTCTTAATCAATATATTGGAAAAAAGCACGTCCTTTTTTTCTTTTATCCTATGGATTTTACCTTTGTATGTCCCACCGAATTATTGGCTTTTCAAGAAAAATTAGAAGCTTTTGAAAAACGCAATTGCGCCGTGGTTGCATGTTCGACTGATAGTAAATTTTCTCATTGGGCATGGTTGCATACCGAATTACGACAAGGCGGAATTAAAGGTGTAACATATCCGTTAGTATCCGATTTATCAAAATGTATCGCCGAAAATTTTGACGTTTTAGCCGGCGTGTACGATTACGATGAAGAGGAAGAGGAAGTTACTTTTGAAGGCGACCCTGTTGCTTATCGCGGCTTATTTTTAATTGATAAACAAGGAATCATTCGTCATCAATTAGTCAACGATTTACCTTTGGGTCGTAGCGTTGACGAAGCTCTTCGTATGGTAGATGCTTTACAATTTCACGAAGAAAACGGTGAAGTTTGTCCTGCCAATTGGCATCAGGGATTAGAAGGCTTGCAAGCCACTCATGAAGGTGTAGCCAATTATTTAGGCAAATAATTTTGTTCAATTTATATTTAACAGCCCTCTAACATTCATTGTACGTTTCATGACATACGTTTGAAATTTGAAAAGGGTTTTATTTGATTTGACCATGAATAAACTTTGGTGGATTATCGGTATGTTGTGTTGTTTACTGTCAGCATGTAGTACCGATTCAATAAAACGTGCCGAATTTGCAAATATTCAATTATCGCTCACCAATGGCGCTTTACAAAAAGTTGTTGTAGAACGAATTGATCCCTCTGAAATAATCACCATAGACTCGGTGTTATGCGATCATCAAGGGAACGCTCTCATCAGAATTGCCCCTGAAGGAATTGAAATGTTGTTATTGCAATTTTCCAATCACACCACCATTCCAGTGTTGATAACAAAGAATAGTAATATTTCAATATCAGCAGATTATAAAAATATCAGCACCTCTTTTACCGTCGAAGGCGGCTTGGAATCGGAATACATTACCTCCTATTTTAAACGTTTTTTTCAAGATCAACAACAATCTGATAGTTTAGCCCACTTATTGAATCAAGTTGATTTTACTACTGATGACGCATCGAATCGCAATAAACTCATCAATTCTTTTAATCGTCTTTTCCTACAACATCACCTTTTTGCCGATAGCATGATTCGTTGTCATCCATCAGCATTATCCAATTTATTAATTCTTTATCAAAGTATTGGAAATCAACGAATTTTTAATTATAATTCCGATTCTACATTGTTTTTCTTGGTAGATGATTCGTTGACTAAATATTATCCTGAAAACGCTCATGTGCTCAAAAATCATGAACGTATCAGCGAATTTCGAAAAACACTTGCCATGCGACAAATAGCCAATCAAAGGTTACAAGTTGGCAACGCTGCTCCCGATTTTTCTTTACCGGATATTCAAGACCAACCTTTTACATTGAATAGTTTACGTGGAAAAACTGTTTTAATTGTTTTTTGGGCTTCGTGGGATATGAAATTCAAAAGCCATTTAGAAATATTGAAAACCATGTATCAAGATTATAAAAAGTACGGTTTCGAGATTGTGGCAGTTTCGATGGATGAAACAAAAGAATTTTGGCAAAATGCTGTAACAGCTCAAAAAACATCATGGATCAATGTTTCTGATTTAAAAAACACGCATTCTCCACTCGTCAAAATGTATAATTTGAATGACGATCTTCCCATTTTTTATTTAATCGATGAAAACGGAATCATTATAGCTCAACAACCCTCAATGCGTGAGATAGATGATTTGTTATACGAAAAATTGATGTAATCATTTTTTGTATTTTATACATTATCAACATTATGGCAAATATTCCTTTTTACAAATTTCACGGCACCGGTAACGATTTTATTTTAATTGACCAACGAGCTGAAAACTATCATCTTACTACAGAAAAGATCCAACAATTATGTCATCGGCATATCGGCATCGGAGCCGATGGTTTAATAGCATTGCAAAATGCAGAATCTGTAGATTTTGAAATGAAATTTTGGAATAGTGACGGCTCCAACAGCATGATGTGCGGCAACGGAGGTCGTTGTATTGTGGCATTAGCAAATATGTTGAAAATTTTTGAGCAACAATGTACTTTCTTAGCTCCGGACGGAATCCATCACGCCTCTATTGAAGAAGACTATAACCATATCAAAACCATTGCATTATCAATGCATCAATCAGAGTTACCTATACCTTATAATAAAGATAGTTTTTTTGTTCATACAGGAACGCCACATTTTGTAGTTTTTGTTTCCGAAATTTTCGACATCGATGTTGTGCCTAAAGGGCGACAATTACGCTATGATGAACGATTTGCACCACAAGGAATTAATGTTGATTTTGTGAAGGTCATGGCTACAAATCATCTATACGTTCGCACGTATGAAAGAGGTGTTGAAGACGAAACGCTTTCGTGCGGCACGGGCGTTACGGCAGCTGCACTTGCATACGTTTCGCAACAACACACCATTTCACCATTAACAACGATTAAAGTAGAAACCCCGGGTGGTTCATTATTGGTTAAAATTGATAATACCGATAGCATTCATCCTTCTCTTCAATTAATAGGTCCGGCCGTTTGTCTTTATCAAGGAATTTATAATGAATAAATTATACTAATAATCAAACAATTGTCCATCCAATTAAGTTTTACAAAGACAAGACAATTTAAGATGAATTGCATTACCTTTGCAATATAGTTTTTAAATACTAACATGCTTTATTAATAAAATATGACAGGAGAAAAAGTTTTTCTACGAGCTGTTGAAAAATCAGATGCACAAACCTTATATTTATGGGAAAATGATCCGGAAACATGGCAATATGGTACTTTATCTGCACCATTTAGTCATTATCAAATTGAACGCTATGTAGAAAAAGCCAATAATGACCTTTTTGCAACGCATCAACTACGCTTAATGATTGAATGCAAAAACACCTATACCACCATCGGATCCGCCGACCTTTTTGCCTTTGATTCACGAAATAGTCGTGTTGGTGTTGGATTATTGCTTCAAAAAGAGTTTCGTCATCAAGGATACGGCTATGATGCACTTCAAATTTTGATGCGTTATTGCTTTCAACGTCTCTCCATTCATCAAATGTGGTGTAACATCATGGAAGATAATGAAGTAAGTATCCGTTTATTTCAAAAAGCAGGTTTTCAATTGGTGGGCATCAAAAAAGATTGGCAATTTCGCAATCATCAATGGAAAAACGAATTGTTGTTTCAATACATCAATAAAGAGATCTAACCAGTGGATTAACTGATTATTCAATGAAGAAAAAAAAGAAAATCATTGGCTTCATCTGCGGGGTTATTTTGTTGATCTTGTTGATTGGCGGAGGCATATTTTATCAATGTTGGAAATACGCTTTTAGTCCCAATGTTATCATTTCACAAGATGTTTTTTTTGTTCATATTCCCACTAATTCCACTTTCCAAGTTTTAAAAGATACATTAACCAAACATCATATTTTGATTCATCCTTCATCGTTTCAATGGTTAGCAGAAAAGAAACATTTTACCGAAAAAATTCCGGCCGGTCGCTATAAAATTACTAACGGGATGAGTAACAATGATTTGATCAATAAAATTCGATCCGGCACTCAAGATCCGGTGAATGTTATGTTTAACAATATTGATAACTTAGAAGAATTGGCACAATGTGTATCTCGTCAAATTGAAGCCGATGATGATGAATTATTGAATTTAATGTCTGATTCAATTTTTTTGCAACAATTTGGTGTAACACCTACTACCGTTTTTACGCTTTTTATACCAAATACATATCAATTTTATTGGAATACTTCCGCCAAAGCTTTCATCAACCGAATGAAAACAGAAAGCGATAAATTTTGGAATGCCGATAGACAATCCTTAGCAAAAAGCATTCAATTATCTCGTAATGATGTTGTTACATTAGCTTCTATTGTCGAAAAAGAGACTTCTTTTCAAAATGAGAAAGCTACCATAGCAGGTGTTTATATGAATCGGTTACATTCAAATTGGCCTCTTCAAGCCGATCCTACTTTAAAATTTGCCGTTGGAGATCCTACACTCAAACGTATTCTTAATAGTCATAAATTGATTGATTCTCCATATAACACCTATTTGTATCTCGGATTACCGCCGGGACCTATTTGCCTTCCTTCCATCTCTTCTATCGATGGTGTTTTTCATTACGAACGAAGTTATTATTATTATTTTTGCGCCAAGCCTGATTTATCGGGTCATGTTTTTTCCAAAACTTTAGCAGAACATAATCGCAATGCAGCCATTTATCGAAAAGCACAATTTAATCATTAACTATTGATTATTGCGATATACCTCGTAGCCTTTTGGAATGGAAAACAATCGTTTATCCACTTTCTCTTCTTGTACTTTAACCGCTGAAAACAACAATCGGACTCCTTTCATATACATCTCATATTCTAAAGGAAAACCATTGATATTTCTAAAGACAGCGTGCATTTGATAAGCGTTGCCGGCATTGATTTCCGGTGTATAATACAAACTTTGCACCACCTCTTCCTGATTTAAAAAATATTTGACTACCTTTTTTTGGCAAACATATCCTGCAATTATTTTGGTTTCAGAGGTGGAATCTATCGTTAATTGTTTGATTTTTTCATTTTGCAAAATTTCAGCCGATGTTTGAACGATAGCAACCCTTTTTCCTCCTTCCACAAAAAGCGACAACGTTTTTTCGATGCCATTATAAAGGGCTATTTGCCCCATCAAATCTTCACGAATCATTCCATTGCGAACAAGAACTGTCATCTTTTCCGGAATAGCTGATGCAACAATCGGGCTGACATCGCCTTCCATCATTATTTCATATTCGATTTTCCCTGAAAATGATTTTTGTGCCGCAAGTATTTCTACCAACAGCATCCAAAAAAATAAACCCAAAAAGCGAATTTTCATTGTATTATATTAAAAGAGACGAAGCACATACTTCGTCTCATCATTTTTTTATTTCAATTTTTAATCAGGAATGGAAAACAAGCGGTTCCAACGAATACCACCATTAAATAGCGGTGCATCTTTATCTTTCGACATAAAAATCAATAGTGGTGTTCCTACTACATGGTCTTCCGGAACTAAACCAAAATAACGAGCATCTAACGAATTGTGCCGATTATCGCCCTGCATCCAATAATAATCCATTTTAAATGTGTAATTATCAGCAACCTGTCCGTTGAGATATACTTTATCGTCTTTAGTTTCCAATGTGTTGTTTTCATAAACTTCGATACAACGACCATACAACTGTAAATTTTCTTTGGTCAACGGAATAGTAACTCCTTTTTGTGGAATCCACAATGGACCGAAATTGTCCAAATTCCAATGCCAAGCCGTATCAAAGGGAAAAATATCGGGTTCGCCAACACCTTTTTGCGGAGTCAATCGTTCCACTTGAGCTACATTCGGCAAGGCTTTCACCTGTTCCACCATTTCGTCGGTTAATTGCAAAATATGATACGCTTTATAAACCTGAATATCTTCAGATGAAATTTTTAATTGACGTAATTTATTGTCGCTGATAGGATATTCTTTGGTATGAATCAAATAGCTGGTTTGCATCATTTCCGGATTTTCACCCATTTTTCCATTGATGTAAATTTGTTGATCTTTGATTTGTATCGAATCTCCGGCAATTGCTACACAACGTTTTACATAATTTTCACGTTTATCGACCGGACGGCTGATGATATTGAAATTTTTCCAAATATAATCGCGTCCCATTCCTTTGTGATAACGCGCACCCAACTGCTCTTCAAAAGCACGCTCGGCTTCACGAACTACGCGGCAATAGTCTTCATTTTGTCGTTCAACGATGA
>JAQUSR010000085.1 GCA_028710155.1 Bacteroidales bacterium
TCGCATATCGACAACATCGACGGGTTCTTCGTCTCCTTGGGCGACTTTCAAAATTTTATCATTCACCTCCAAATCACCCTGTTTCCATGAAGGGCTGCCCGGAACAATATCTACAACGGTAATATATCCGTCTCGTTGCGAAAGTGTAGCTCCAATGCCTTGTAATTGTCCCGAAAAACGAATATCGAAATCTTCTTTGTCTTTGGGTGGAAAATATTCGGTATGCGGGTCATAATCGGAGAGCATAGCATTTATGTAAAAAGCAAAAATATCGTTGCTTTCCCATTGTGTAATGACTTCAAAATAATTGTCATAACGTTTTTTGACCGATTCGCGGGCTTTGGCTTCAATATCAGAAAAACTTTTTTCTTTAATGGTATCGCTTTTTTCCATCGCTTTTCGTTGGTTTTCCATGTCGGAATAAGTGCGCGCCAACACTTCGTATTTGAGCATTTGAAACCATCGTTTTTTTAATTCTTTAGTATCTTTAGCCCATTGTAAACTATCTGAATTAATCTGAATATATTCCTCTTTATCAAATTTATAGGATTTATCTAAGGCTTCTTTATAATAATCTTCCGCCTCTTTAATGCGATGGGTAAACAAATCGTAAGAGAGGGCATAAAAATCAAAACGGCCATCGTTGAATTGATCATCGATTTTGTCTTTATAAAAAGCAAGCGAATCAATATCTTCTTGTGTAAAAAAACGTTTGTTATAATCTAATGTTTGAAGATAAGCATCAAAAGTTTTGACAGAAAAAGTATCGTTGATTTCCACCGGTTGAATGTGCATTCGGGTTACGATCTTTTTCAAGATTTGTTGAATATAAAGATCGCGTTTGATATCTGAATTGTCTTGTGCATAACAGCCCGAAAAGGCTAAAAAAACGGACAGGGTTACAATTGAAAGAAATTTTTTACTATTCATTATGCGAAATTTTTTATTGTTTTTTAAGTGGACAAAGGTAATTTTTTTCATATTCTGTTTTTTAAATATTTTGGAAAAAATTCTTTTTTTAAAGCAATAAACTTGAAAAAAACTCATTTATTTTATTAATAATTTTTCGATAAATTTGCCAAAAATATAATTAATGCTTTTTGTTATTTTAAAATATTAAATAACAAATAGTTATATTATATTAACATTGTAAAGCATCATGCAAATCATCAACTATTTAATATTTTTATACCGACATTTCTTGCAACGAATGGTTGTACTATTGTTGTTGGTCGGTTTGTTGACAAGCACTGCATGTTCACTAAAAAGAAATATTACTGATGATTCGATGATTGTCAAAAAAAACACGATAACCGTTGATGCTTCCGATGTTCTCTCTCGCAAATTAATCACATCTTCAGAGTTAAGCGATTATGTATCATTACCCAAGAATAAATCGTTATTTAACTTTAATGTATGGGAATATAATCGGAAGCAGACAAAATTCAAAAAATGGTTGCAAAAAATTTCTGATAATCCACCATCGTATTACAATTTTTCAAAAGCAGAACAAAGCGAAAAACGGATGATGGCGTATCTCAACAACAGAGGTTATTTTAACTCGAAAGTGATACATCAGGTTACCCGAAAAGATAATCCGAAAAAAGCATACATTACTTATAATGTCAAACTTGCCAAGCCCTATTCTATTCAATCGATTAATTATAATATTCCCGATTCTGCTATTGCTCAAATAATTACAAAACAGTTGGTGGAATCAACCATTAAAGTAGGGCAACAATACGATTTTTATAAGTTGGACGATTTACGCAATTCCATTACCGATATTTTGCGAAACAAAGGGTATCTTTTTTTGAATGCCGACTATGTTTTTTATGAAATTGATAGTATGTTTCAAAATCATACGTTGGCAATTACCCTCAACATTCGACCCAACTATTTGTTGCAACAAGAAGGGAAATCGATAGAAGACGATTTGTATAATCGAGTTTTTTACCTCAACAATATTTATATAAAGCCCAATAGTGAACGTAATCAACGCCGTCAATCAGAATCTATTGAAAAAGTTGATTCGATTATTTTTGTTCGGCCACGCTATAAACATATTCACGATTCCGTCAACTACACGCTTCTTGAAACGAATCAACCATATATGCGATATAAAGCGTTGATGCCCTCCGTTTTTTTGGAAACCGGAGATTTGTATCAAGAAAAGAATATCAAAAAAAATCAAACGCTACTATCGGGATTGCCTGTAATCGGATACTGCGACATTGTTTTGGATACCGTCAGTAGGTCGTTGTGGCCCGATACGGCTTATATGGGTTTAGTAGATGCCCGCATTGATTTAGCCAAAGGCACTCGTCAAAATTATTCGATAGGGCTCGAAGCCACAAATAATATGGGTGCGTTTGGAACCTCCGTTAATTTATCGTACAACAACAAAAACATTTTTCGCGGGTCGGAATTGCTTACGTTGCAATTAAAATTGGCTACCGAAATTCAAAGCAATTTAGGAAACAACAACATGGATTACAGTTTTTGGTTGTTCAATACATTAGAGGGCGGAATTCAGGCATCCATTACCTTTCCGAAATTTTTAGCACCGTTCAATCAATATCGGTTTCAAAAATTTTTTAGACCAAAAACCATCATCTCAGCCGGATACAATTTTCAGAAACGTCCTGATTATAACCGAGATATTGTGTTAGCCTCGTTCGGCTATAATTGGAAACCGGAAATCAACCAATCACATCAATTGACGTTGTTGGATATTAATACGGTAAAGATTTTTAAAACGGATGAGTTCGAGCAAAAGCTCAAATCATACAATAATCAACGTTTATACGAACAATATTCCGACCACTTAATTATGGCTTTAAATTATTCTTTTACATATAGTACACAAGAATATGGTAAAGCCAAAGATTTTATTTACCTTCAAGCAATTGGAGAAAGCAGCGGCAATTTGCTTTATGCAATCAATTCTATTGCGCAGTCGCCCACTAAACAAGTAGATCAATCGAATTACTACACACTTTTTGGTATTCGCTACGCTCAATATTTGAAAGGAAGTCTTGAATTTCGGCGGTATAATTATATCGGAAAATATAACCACTTTGCGTATCGTGCATATTTTGGAATTGGAGTTCCTTATGGAAACGCCGTTTCTTTGCCTTTTGAAAAAAGCTTTTATGGCGGTGGAGCTAATGATTTGCGCGGATGGGCAATTAATGTTGTGGGCCCCGGCGGTTATGTCGATAACAACCATTATGAGCGCAGTGGTGATATAAAATTGGAAGCTAATGCCGAGTTTCGGTTCGGAATGCTCAGCTTTATCAAAGGAGCAATTTTTACGGATATCGGAAACGTTTGGCTGCTTCATCAAGAAAATAGTTTTCCCAATGGACAATTCAAATTTTCCGATTTCTATCGACAATTATATTGGGATGCCGGTTTTGGTTTACGGCTTGATTTTAGTTTCTTTATCATTCGTGTAGATGCTGCTGTTCCCCTCTATTCACCGGGATCAATTTACGATACTAAATGGGTGGTTAGTAAAATGAATTTGAGCGATGTGGTGTTAAGTTTCGGCATTGGATATCCCTTTTAGTGTAAGCATTTACATTATTATTTTCAATCTTTTATATGGAAAATCTGATTCTTTCCGAGTTACCCTTTACGCCAACATCGGATCAAGCAATGTTGATTCGGAATTTGTCGGATTTTATCCATGAAACATCATCGCGAAAACTTTTTTTGTTGAAAGGGTATGCCGGAACAGGAAAAACGACTGTGATAAGTGCTTTAGTCAATGCTTTACGAAAAACGAGAATAAAAACGGTTTTGTTGGCACCTACCGGTCGTGCTGCTAAAGTTTTGTCGGAATATAGTCATCAGCAAGCATTCACTATTCACAAAAAAATATATTTTCCGGGATTAACGCCGGAGGGATATATCGTTTTGCAAATCAAAGATAATTTACATAAAAACACCATTTTTATTGTAGATGAATCATCAATGATTCCCGATTCGGATAAAGGTAATCGTTTTGGCAATTATTCGGGTCGCAGCTTATTGGACGATCTGATGGATTTTGTTTATAATGATCAAAATTGTTCAATGATACTCATCGGCGATACGGCACAACTTCCGCCTATCGGATTGGCTGTCAGTCCGGCATTAGATGTCGAAAATTTGAGAAGCCGATTCAACATTCAACTTTTTTCGTATGAATTGACACAAGTGGTTCGTCAAGCGCAAAATTCTGAAATTTTGCAAAATGCTACAGCGCTACGCCTCAAAATATCCGACAAAGATGTTCGGTTGCCTTTTTTTGTGGATCGTAAAAAAGCCGATTTTAAAAGGGTTCTGGGTTATGATTTGGAAGATGAATTGAATAATGCTTATGGTCGTTACGGTTCAGACGAAGTGGTGGTAATTTGTCGGTCAAACAAACAAGCCAACCTATTCAATCGGCAAATTCGGAGCCGCGTTTGGGGACGTAATGAAGAGTTGGCTGCCGGCGACCAATTAATGATTGTCAAAAACAACTATTTTTGGCTTCCCGAAGAATCATCAGCCGGATTTATTGCTAACGGAGAAATGGCGCAGCTATTAAAAATCAAAAAAATTGAAGAACGCTATGGATTTCATTTTGCCCACGCCATTATACACCTGATCGATTATCCGCAAGAAAACGATTTGGAAGTGTTGCTGTTGATGGATACGTTGGATATGGAATCGCCGGCTTTGACTTGGGAAAAATATCAGCAATTGTATCAGGAAATCATGCAAGATTATATGCACATTCCGTCCAAACGTCAAAGAATGGAATTGATTCGTTCCAACGAATATTTTAATGCGTTACAAATCAAATTTGCTTATGCACTCACGTGTCATAAAACACAAGGTGGTCAATGGAAATGCGTATTTGTAGATCAAGGATGGATAACAGAAGAGATGATTGAACAAGATTATCTTCGATGGTTATACACCGCTTTGACACGTGCTTCCGAAAAAGTGTTTTTACTCAATTTTGCGGATCGATTTTTTGAAGAAACGACTTAAAAATTTAGGGTTCGATAAAATAAGCCGATTTCAAGGCTTGTACAGACATCCGTAAAACTTCAATTATTCTGCCACAACTTCTATCTCATCCATCATCATCCAACAGGGTTCACCCTTCGACTCGTGCCATTCGGGCATTCCTTCCAACGGCATAGCTTTGATTTTGATAAAATTGGCTTTTTCTTTTAAAAGTTTTAACGAAAGTGTTACTGTTTGTGGCAAATCGTTCTTTTTGCTATTCACTACAAAAGGAATGGCTACATTTTTAGGCTCCGAAAAATGGATGCCGTCCACAGAGGTGGCGATTGTTACCGATTCAGGCAGATAAACCCACGGTGCCGGATAATGGGCAAAATTTAGCCTGATTTCCGATAAAGCTACCGTTTTACTCAATTCTACGTTAGCTTCGATAGGCGTTTCAAAAAAGCCGATCCATTCGCGACCCCAATCGCCGCACGAACCAAATTTTCCGTTCCATAAACCGGTGGGAATATTCTTGTTATATGGGGCTTTTGGTGGAAAAGCAAATGTAATTTTTTTGAAATAAACGAAATTAAATTTTTCGACTGCTGTAAAAGAAGTCATCATGCCTTTTTTCACGGCAACGGCTTTCACGGTGCAACTATTATCAATCGTAAACGGTTGTGAATATTTTTTCGATTTTTCAGTGGGTTGTGTGCCGTCCAACGTGTAAAAAATTTGAGCATCAGCGTCATTGGATTGTAAAGACACTTTCATAGCTGAATCGAACTGAACACGATCGGTAGTGATGATTGGTTGATCGAGCATTTGTTTTTTAGAAAGATCAAACGTTGTGGTTTTCAAATCGTTGATATTTGTGTTGGCACTATTAAAAGCACGCAAATGCACTGTGAAATGGTAATTATTGTTTTTCACCAAATATTGATCCAAAACACCCGGTCCACAAGTGGCTGTTCCTAAACCGGCTTGTTGATAATCAATATTAAAAGTGTAGAAATTGTCTCTTTGCAACTCGTTCGGATGCAATGCCGCCTTCAAAGCTGCATCTTGATAGGGATAAATGCTAAAATGACACGTTGAGTTGATGATTTCTCCCCACAAAGCAGTGGAATGGTCGTTTTGTAAATACACCCATCGTGTGTTGGCGCGATTACTACTTTCTTGTGGACGAATGTAATGATAAAACAGTTGATCAATGGGTTGCGAATACACGCCGACTTTTCCGCTTGCCATCCTATCGGGATAAGTTTCGTTGTGCAATCCAAACCAATGGGCGGTTTTAAAATTCTGATTGACTTTCATTTGCATACCCACTTTTGCCATCACGGTTACCCAATTGGAGGGACGAATATCATTGTCGATAAAAATATCGCCCGTGGCAAAAATTGAGTAGGTTTGAAAGACGTTAAACAGCACTTTATCGGCTTTGTTGAGCAAATGCAATTGTAAAAACAACTCCATTTTTTTGTTGTCCACATTATTGATTTTTAAGTCTATAACGTTGATAGTTAAACTATCCAAGCCAATACTTCTCCAAGCGTTTTCACCATAACGATCTACTTCATCGTTATCAGTGGGCGATCGCCAGAAATTCAATACGGGACCATCTTCCAAAACCACTTGATTTTGAGATTTTAACGTAATGATTTTTCCTTTTTTTACATCAAAAGTAAGTTCAAAATCTTTGTTAGAAATTATTAGTTCGTCAGCGTTTTGTTGAAGCGAGAAATTTTGTAGTTCATCAATATTCAAAATGGTTTTTTCTAAATTTTTCGCCGGCAATTGAATTTCTTCCCACGCTAAAACGTTGTTTTTCATCCATTCGCGTGTTTCATCGGGACGCGTCAATTCAAAACGAATCCACAATTCGTCTCCTGGAGCTAAAGCCGAAATCTTCGGAATCGCAACTTCAAAAACACGGCTTTTTCCGGCTGCCAATTCCATTTCTACGATACCCGTTGCCCATGTTCTATCCGTTGAAAATATTTTATATTGCAATTGAAAATCTTTCAAATCGGTGAAATCGAATCGATTGATAATTTTAAACTTTCCTTCTTTCAGATTTTCAGCACTAATTTTCATGGGTTGATACACCTTTTTCACCTCTTCCAAATGAGGATTCGGAGTGCGATTGGGCGCCACTAATCCGTTGCAACAGAAATTTTTATCGTTAGGACGATTAGGGTCACCGAAATCACCGCCGTAAGCATAAAACGGCTTTCCGTTTTTATCTTTGGTCAGCATTCCCTGATCAACCCAATCCCAAATGCAGCCGCCTTGCAACTGCGGATAGTGATAAATGGTGTCCCAATAATCTTTCAATGCACCAACGCTGTTTCCCATACCATGGGCATATTCGCACATAATGTAAGGACGATCTTGTGGCGTTGAAGCGTAATTGGCAATATAGGAAATTTCGGGATACATCAAGGCGACAATATCAGTATTGTAGTCATAAATGGCACGCTCGTATTGCACCGGTCGGCTGTGATCTTTCTTTTTCAACCAATCATACGCAGTGGTGTAGCAAATGCCGTTGCCCGATTCGTTGCCCAGCGACCATGTTACAATGCACGGATGATTTTTATCACGTTCATACATATTTCGAACACGAGCAACAGTGGCATTCAAAAAATCGTTGCGTTTGGCTAACGAGGTTTCGCCGTAGCCTTGAGCATGCGATTCGGCATTGGCTTCGTCGATGACATACATGCCATATTCATCACAAAGTTGATAAAAATAGGGATCATCGGGATAATGACAAGTGCGAATGGTGTTGATATTGTTTTGTTGCATCAACTCAATATCTCTACGCATCAACTCTTTAGAAATCACGTGACCCAACAATTCATCGTGTTCGTGGCGATTGACACCTTTCACTTTAATTGCTTTTCCGTTGACCAAAAATAACCCGTTACGCACCTCGGCAGTGCGAAAGCCGAAACGCGTTCCTAATTGTTCCACTAAGTTCATTTTATGATCATACAAACGCAAGTGAATGTTGTATAAAAGGGGCGTTTCAGACGACCACACTTTCACATCGTTGATCAATTTTTGAAAATGAACGTATTGTTTTCCGGTATCAGATAATAGTATCGGTTGCTTTTCGATGAGAATTGATTTTCCTTGATCAAATATTTCATATTCAACAAAATAATCAGTTGATTTTTTCAATAATTGATTGTTTTCAATGGTTACATCCAACGATAAAATGCCATCGGTGAAGGTATAATCCAAACCGCCCACTACTTTAAAATCATAAATATTGATTTTCGGTTTGGCATAAAGAAACACATCGCGTTCGATGCCGCTAATTCTCCAAAAGTCTTGACACTCAAAATAGGAACCATCTGACCATTTAAAAACCTGCAAAGCCATCAAATTGGGCTGATCGAAATGTACAAACGGAGTGATGTCGAATTCTGCGGCGGTTTTGGCATCTTCGCTATAACCGACTAATTGGCCGTTTACCCACACATAAAATGCCGATTTCACGGCACCGAAATGCACATAAATTTTTCGATTTTTCCACGATTGATCCAGCGAAAACGTTTTGCGATAGGAGCCTACCGCATTGTCCAACTCGGGCACTTTCGGCAGTTGCGAGTTATCGAATTCGTTGCGGGTATTGATGTACACCGGATAGCCGTAGCCGTTCATTTCCCAATTGGCAGGAACGGGAAAATCTTTCCAATCGGCATCATTGAAATCGACTTGAAAAAAATCTCTCGGACGTTCGTTAGCATTGGGCACCCAACGAAATTTCCATAATCCATTCAACGATTGATAATATGTAGAGTGTTCATAATCAATAGTATTGATAGCAGAAGCATCAGAATAGGGCACCACATTCACGCGTGGATAGATTCGATTGATTTCGAATACGGTCGGATTTTGCCATTCGGTTTGAATTTGAGCAAAAAGAGAAAAGTAAAATCCGGTCAATAGCACCAAAAATAGTTTTTTCATAATAACAAAAGGGTTAACGTATAACTTGTTGTGTTTAATCATAAAGTGAGTGTAATATTTATCAATATTGCTTTATTCCAATTTAAAAATTCGTTGCATCAATTGCCATTTTTGGGCAGAAGTGGCAGTGGCAACAGCTTGTTGAAAGCGCGACATATAAGCTTCCCATTCAGCCTGACGGGGAAGTTTTGAAAGGCGGTCGTTATCTTTCACCCAATCAAATTC
>JAQUSR010000086.1 GCA_028710155.1 Bacteroidales bacterium
CATTATTGAAAACCCGATTTTAGCCAACTTCCGTGAAGGATTATCCGTATTGGAATATTTTATCTTTACACACGGTGCTCGTAAAGGTTTGGCTGATACAGCTTTAAAAACTGCTGATGCCGGATATTTAACCAGACGTTTAGTTGATGTAGCCCAAGATGTCGTGATCAACGAAGTGGATTGTGGTACATTAAGAGGTCTATCTATCAGCGCCTTAAAGAAAAACGAAGAGGTAGTTGAATCCTTATACGATAGAATTTTAGGTCGTGTTGCTTTACATGATATTTATCATCCTGAAACAGGAGCATTGATTGTAGCAGCCGGAGAAGAAATCAACGAAGAACTTGGTAAGAAGATTGAAGAATCACCTATAGAAACTGTTGAAATTCGATCGGTATTAACATGCGAAGCCAAACAAGGTGTATGTGCTAAATGTTATGGACGTAACTTAGCTAATAGTCGATTGGTTCAACGTGGAGAAGCTGTTGGTGTTATTGCTGCACAATCTATCGGAGAGCCCGGTACTCAGTTGACATTACGTACATTCCACGTTGGTGGTGTTGCCGGAGGAATTGCAACTCAATCGAAAATTGAAGCAAAATACGATGGTTTATTAGAAATTGATGAATTACGTAGTGTTCCTTATTTAAAAGATAGCGGAGATGAATGCCATATTGTTATCGGACGTTCTGCTGAAATGCGTTTAGTACATCCAAAAACAAAAATTGTATTAGCTTCAGCACACATTCCTTATGGAGCACATTTATATTGTCAAGCAGATACTGAAATCACAAAAGGCACATTAATAGCTGATTGGGATCCATTTAACGCAGTCATTTTATCAGACGTTGCAGGAAAAGTTTCGTATTTCAATTTCATTGAAAATCAAACATTCCGTATTGAACGTGAAGAGCAAACCGGCTATCATGATAAAGTTATTATCGAAAGTCGTCATAAAGCCAAAAATCCTGCTATTGTGATGTTGGATGAAAAAGGCGAAGAGATTAAAGCTTTTGATATGCCTGTAGGCGCTCGCGTAACGGTAGAAGACGGTCAAGTGATTAAAGCAGGAGATATTTTGGTAAAAATCCCAAGAGCCATCGGAAAAACCGGTGACATCACAGGAGGTTTGCCGCGTGTTACTGAACTTTTCGAGGCACGTAATCCTATTGAACCTGCTAAAGTTGCTGAAATCGATGGCGTTGTATCTTTTGGTAAGAAATTGAAACGTGGTAATCGTGAAGTGATCATCACTTCTAAAACCGGTGAAACAAAATCCTATCTAATTCCAACTTCTAAACAAATTTTGGCACAAGAAAATGACTATGTCAAAGCCGGAACACCGTTATCGGAAGGTAGCATGACTCCGTCTGATATTCTTGCCATTAAAGGACCTATGAAAGTTCAGGAATATATTGTGAATGAAATTCAGGAAGTTTATCGTTTGCAAGGTGTAAAAATTAATGATAAACATTTTGAAGTGATTGTTCGCCAAATGATGCGTAAAATTGAAGTAGAAGATCCGGGCGATACAAACTTCCTTGAAGGAGAATTGGTTGATAGACAAACATTTATTGATGAAAACGACCAAATTTTTGGACAAGTAGTGGTTACGGAAGCCGGCGATTCTGAAAATGTTAAAGAAGGACAAATCATTTCATTCCGCAAATTACGCGATGAAAACTCATTGCTTAAACGGCGCGATAAACGCTTAATTGAAGTTCGTGAGGCAAAACCCGCTACCGGAAAACAAGAGTTGCAAGGTATTACCAGAGCTTCTCTCCAAACAAAGAGTTGGTTATCATCCGCATCGTTCCAAGAAACAACGAAAGTGTTAACAAATGCAGCCATCAGTGCACAAACCGATTATATGATCGGCTTAAAAGAAAATGTTATCGTAGGCGGAAAAATTCCGGCCGGAACAGGTATGCGCGATTATCAACATTTGATTGTTGCCGGCATTGACGAAGTTACACCGGAAATGTTGCAAGGAATTGAAGTGGCTGAACAAAAAGTTGTAACAGAATAATTAAAACAACCATGGAAAACGAAAATAACAACAAACCACCGATGCTTAATTTCGAATTAACTCCGGAAATAGCAGAAGGAACATATTGCAATTTAGCCATTATCACTCATTCTCATTCAGAGTTTATTACCGATTTTATTAAAATCATGCCGGGAATGACGAAACCTAAAGTGCAATCGCGAATTATCTTAACCCCGCAACATGCTAAACGCTTGATGCAAGCATTGATAGATAATATTGCTAAATATGAATCCGTTCATGGTCCTATTAAGGATACCAATGTTGATCCGATGATGCGAGGACCTGTTGCCCAAGCATAACATTATCGGATGTAATCAAAAAAAAGCGATCTCATTGAGGTCGCTTTTTTTATATATCTTTGATTGAATAGATTATAACTTTCTTTTAATCCATATTTTGATGGCTTTTAAGATAGGTCGGAATTATTCTTCTTGAGATGAATCTTCTGTAAAATCGTCAGTACTTGTTTGATTATTTTTAATTTTTTTAAATTCATTTAAATAAAGGAAAATAAAAATAATAGTAATCAAAGCATCAAAGAAAGGAAAAACAAACGGTTTTATCCAAATCATCGGCGCTATTAACAAACATACTTGTGCTGCTATATAGAAATGTTTTCCCAATTCTTTTAATTTCCAAATTAACGACACTCCGATAATTGAAACCATATTCAAAATCAACATTGTGATATACATGGGTCGTAATTCGTTACTGAAAGTGGTTTCCATCATTTCGTTTAAATGAAATTGTTCGGAAAGCGGATTCATAGAAACAATTTGAGGTATTTGTTCCCATAACGAAACGACAAAAAAATTAGACAAAATTGAAAAACCACCACTGATAAATGATAGGATACACAAAACCGTCAACAAAGTGGTACGTTTTGATGTTGATTGTAAAGTATTCAAATTGTTCATAATTGATGTTAAATTGATAATTGTAGATTACATTAAAAAATCGTTTGCAAAGATAATTTAATCATTGTTTGTCATTCATGTTTTCAAAAAAAGATTCTGTCACTATCAAAAAGTGTAAAAAACAGCGTTTTAAAATCAATTGAGTGAATTTTATGTTTTTGCAATCACAATTGATATTCTGCAATACCAAATTTATAGTCAACAACAAAATCAATCTTTTTTTGGCATACTGAAAAAGCCGTTGGTTTTAAGATTGTTTCTGTAAAAATTTTCGTGCGTTATTTCAGACAAATAAAAAAAGAACAAACCTTTTGCGTATATTACGTAAAAGTATATCTTTGCAGTCGTGTTAAATAGTTCATTTTGCAATTATTTACACTTCATTATTTTTAAAATTTTATTGGCAATCAATCTTTATCAATTGATTGTCAAAATTGTAAATACACTCTTGTTTTGTTCAAATAAATTATTATATATCAAGAATTTAAAACAACAAAAAATAAAAGTCTGTAATAAAAATTTCATTAAAAATTTTATTTATGAAGCGACTATTTACGCTATTATCAGTGATTCTTCTATCACTTTTTTCTTCTCATCTTTTGGCACAAGTTATCAAAGTTTCAGGCACCATCACTTCAAGTGAAGATGCTTCAGAGATGCCATTTGTTACAGTTCAGGTCAAAGAACGTCCAACGGTTGGAACCGTTTCCGATGTTTTCGGCAAGTTTGAGATTCAAGCCAATGCCAAAGAGACCTTAATTTTCAGCTTTGTTGGTTATACGACCATGGAAGTTCCTATCAACGGACAGGCTGTTTTGAATGTAGCAATGAATCCCGATGCCCAAATGTTGGATGCTGTAGTAGTAACCGCCTTGGGCGTCAAACGTCAAAAACGCGAGTTGGGCTACTCGACCGAAGAGGTGGGTGGCGACATCATCGCTCGATCGGGCAGCGACAACGTCATTAGTGCGTTGAGTGGTCGTTCTGCCGGTGTTCAAATCATTGACCCTTCGGGTGTTGACGGCGGTTCATCTCGTATTGTCATTCGTGGTAACAATAGTATTACCGGAAATAATCAACCGTTGATTGTTGTGGACGGTGTTCCGATGTCGAACGAAGGCGGTGTCAGTTGGGATGGCGGTCGCGATTGGGGAACGGCTTTAAACAACATCAACCAAGAAGATATTGAAGACATCAACATTTTAAAAGGACCTACCGCCGCGGCTTTGTACGGCTCGCGCGGAGGTAACGGTGTTATTTTGATTACGACCAAAAAAGGTAAAAAACAAAGCGGATTGGGAATCACCTACTCAATGAGTTACAAAATAACCACTCCATATCTTTATCGCGATGTTCAAAATAAATATGGTGCCGGTGGACCGATTTCATTTGAGAAGCCTACGTTACAACAAAATTCTGACGGCGTTTATGTGTATCCCGGCATTTACGGATCGGACAACGGACCGGCAGGCGAACCCACAAATACCACCTTTGGCTATTATGGAAGTTCTGTTTCGTGGGGTCCGGAAATGGACGGCACAAACGTTTTGTGGTGGGATGGCGTGATGCGTCCCTACGACCCACAACCCGATAACCTGAGAATGCTTTTTAACAACGGAAACTCATTAACCAACAATTTGTCGTTTTCCAATGCCGGAGAGTTTGGTTCGGTGCGTGTATCGTTTACCGACCAACGATCGAATGCCATTATCGACAACAATAAATTGCGTCAAACAACCATCAACGTTGGAACACAACTCAATGTTTCTAAAAAAGTGAAAGCCGACATTGCCTTCACGTACTTGAATTATCACCGTTTGAACAGTCCCGAAATCGGCGAATCATACAGCAACTTTGCCAAAGGTTTGCTCTACGGATGGCCTCGCAGCTGGAAAGGATTGGATTATTATATGTATGAAAATCCAGATGGATCGATGTACGATTGGAGCGAACATGGTTATACCACCTATTTTCCTTATATGAGTGCCAACACTTTTTGGAGTTTTTACAACAATAACACTACGTTGGATCGTAACAAAGTATTCGGTTCGGCTCGTTTAACTTACGAAATCACACCTTGGATTACAGCAGCAGGAAAAGTAGGTTTGGATTTTGGCTTGGATGAAACCACCTCAAAAAACAAACCGACCCTCCCCGACCACATCACTAACGGCTATTACGGAAAATCGATGAACAAAAACTTCACCATCGATGCCGACTTTTTAATCACTGCCCACAAAAAAGAATTATTCGGATCGAAATTTCATGCCAGCCTTTCGGGCGGTGCAGAAATTTTGTATCAAAACAATTATGCCATGAACGGACATTCCGGCACTTGGGTTTATGAAAATTTATATACCTTTTATAATTACACCCAAAACGACCAAGTTCCGGGCGAATCGTTTTATCAAAAACAGGTTAATTCGGTATTCGGTTTCTTGAATTTGGGCTGGGATGATTATCTGTTTTTGGATATTACCGGAAGAAACGACTGGTCGTCAACTCTACCCACGAACAACAACAGCTATTTTTATCCCTCCTTCACGTTGAGTTTCATTCCTACTGAAGCTTTTAATATCAAATGGAAACCGGTTACGTTCTGGAAAATCAGAGGCGCTTTTGCTATGACTGCCAGCGACGAAGAACCTTATAAATTGGATTTCACCTACAATACCGGCAACTTTGCCAACTATCCAACATCCGGATTTCCTTCATTAGTACCACCTTTGGAACTGAAACCGCAACGTCAACGTTCATGGGAAGTAGGAACTAACATCGAATTTTTCTCGAAATTGGATTTAGATTTCAGCTACTATTATATTTATGCTTGGGATCAAATTTTCAACCTCCCCATTGCTCACTCATCAGGAGCCAGCACCGTAAAAACCAATTCCGGAATCGTAACCAACCAAGGTATCGAAGGCATCATCAACTATCGTATTGTTGAAAAACGTGATTGGTATTTGACTGCCGGAATCAACTTTGCCCGCAACCGCAACAAAGTGGTGGATTTGGGCGGTGCCGATTTATACATCATGTCGGAATTGTGGGGATCCAACGGACCGGCACTTGCTGTTCAAGAGGGCGAAGACTACGGCACGATTTACGGATGGGATTATGTTTATGAATATACCGGATCTGATGGCGTCACCTATGGACCCTATTACGATGCCGATGGCAACGCTTTACCGCTATTGAACGACGAAGGAACTAAATATTTGATTACCAACACGCGCGTAGCCGTTGGCAACTCGTCGCCATGGATTACCGGTGGTGTCAATTTTGCCTTAGGTTGGAAAGGATTTACTTTAACGGGTTTGGTGGACGGAAAAATCGGTGGTGATATTTATTGCGGCTCTTACGTGATTGGTATGCAAACCGGACAAAGTCCCGAAACCTTGTACGAACGCGATGGTAACGGACTACCTTACTATGATGCCGATGGAAACTATTTGGGTAACTATGGCGTTGTATTGCCCGGTGCTCATTTAGACGGAACCACCAATGAAGAGGTTGTACATTATTATTATAAGTATATGCCGAACATGGGCGGATGGGGACAAACCATCACCACTCCCGGTATTATGGAAAACACTTGGATAAAAATGCGTGAATTAGCACTGAGCTACAAATTTCCGAAAAAATGGTTAGCCAAAGTGAAATTCATCCAAGATCTCGAACTTTCTATCGTGGGACGCGATCTGTTTTATTTCTACAAATCGTTGCCCGACAACATCAACCCCGAAGGAACTATCGGAACCGGCAATGCCCAAGGATTGGAATATGCTTCTTATCCGGGATCTCGCTCGTTTATGTTTTCTCTGAAGGCTAATTTCTAATTTGAAGACTTCGTGAAATTTATACTACATTTTTTGAATTGTCTTTAACAAATAATAGTTTATAAAAAATAACATAATAATAAGACCTATGAAAAAATTATTAATAATAACGATTGCCTTTTCATTAACAATGGTTTCGTGTACGAAAAAATTTGAAGAGATGAACAGCAATCCCACTACACCAACGGGAACACAAATTCCGCATTTATTCAATGGCTTAATTGCTTCATTGCAATTAGGATGGAACGAACAATTTTATTTAAGTAATGAAATTTTCTATCCGGAATCGGAATTAGGTGCGTTGATAGCCTCATCGTGGGACAACTACACCATTGGAACAGAAGAGATTTGGGGCAACTACTACTCATCGCTATCCAATATTTACGATATTGAAGTACGATTGGATGAATATCTGTCGGATAAAAACGATGACGAAATTGGTGATAGAGCACGGGCGCAACTTGTAGTCATTAAAGCCTACAAAACTTTCAAAATGACCGATATTTTCGGCGATATTCCCTATTTTGAAGCAGGAAAAATTTGGTTGGAAGCAAGTAATAACAGCTATCGTCAACCTCAATTCGACTCACAGGAAGATATTTACAAATCGATACTCGAAGAATTGGTGTGGGCAAGAGATATTCTTAATTCGGGAAAAACCGTAACCGACAACAACCATGAATTTTACACTTTTGAAAACGATGCTTTGCTGTATAACAACTATGCACGCTGGGGTAAATTCGCCAATGCATTGATATTACGTCATGGTTTGCGGATGTATGACAAAGATCCCAATTACGCCAAACCGATTTTGGAAGAAGCCTTCAACAAACCGGAATTAGCTGCCTACGAAGATATTTGTATGTGGCCCCGCCAACAAAATTGGATCAACGAAGGCGCCAATTGGTCATTTCGCGAACACAACAACTTAAGAATGGGCGTAACTGCATGGCAAAGTGTAGCAGACACCAATTTTTCTAATGTTTTTGTTGACGGCATTTTCGACTATAGAGCCTACATTTTCTACGACACTAAAAATAAAGACGACAATCACCCCAAAGGAACTTGGGTACCTTATCCACAAATAAAAGATGAAAACACACCTGCTGAAGGAGGATCACCTTATGCACAATCTCGCAAAAACAACTTTTGGTTTAAACCAAGTTGCAACTTCTCCCCTTTCAACTACTACTTGGTGAGCGATAATGAAGATTATATTCCGGAGATTTTGTTTACCACCGCCGATGTCAACTTTATTAAAGCAGAAATCATAGCAAAAGGTATTGTTTCGGGTTCTCTTATGGAAATTGACCAAATGTTGACGAACGGCATCAAAAATTCGTGCTATTTTTGGAATCAAATGCCCGACAACTGCACTAAATGGACAGAAAATCAAGAGGCTTATGCTGCCATCATCGGCGACAACGTTGATACTAAAGCCCAATTTATGGCATCGAATATTATGAATCATTATCTACAAATCAACGGATGGAATATTCCACAAGAAAAATATATCGACTATATAGTCGAACAACGTTGGCTCAACTATTTCCGTCAACCTTGGGAAGCATGGGCTTTGGCACGTCGCACTTTCCGCACGCCAACAACTACCAATCATGCCAAATTAACTTCGTATCGTATGACTATTCCTCCGTCAGAAGTAACCTATAATTCAGCCAACTATCAATCGCATTACAGCAGCGATCTTAAATCAACACCGGTTTGGTGGATGACACAACGTTAATAAAAATTAAATTATAAAAATCAATCAACTTTTAAAAATAATAACAATGAAAAAAATCTTGACCCTTTTTGCAGGCTTATTTTTAGCCTTCACCCTTTCGGCACAAGTAGATTATCTGTATGATTTCAACTCTTTGACCGTAGGAAGCCAAAATTTTCATGGTCAAAATTATTGGTCAACACATTATCAAACAGCAGCAACCTCACCCGACTTTAATGTCGATTATATGGGAGAAAGTTTGATTTCTCCGGATGAATCAGTCGCCATTTGGTATCCCTACGGCGGACCGGGCGTTGGTCGCACTGCCACCCGCAAAGCTACTCCCGATTTCGACTTCAATTTCACCAACGGCGGCATCATCGATTTGGAATTGGATATGTATCACGCTTGGTGGGGAACCTTCTTCGGCGTTGGCTATGATGCTGATGGAGACGGTAATATCTTGATCGGAATGAGCGATGGCGATGGCGGAATCTACCTTCGCTGTGCCGGTAGCGGCAACAACCACCAACCCAATTTGGTGTTACCTAACGGAACCGATATTCAAATCACCTCCTACACCCAAACAGATAGTGCACGTTATAAACTTTCGTTCGATTTTAAT
>JAQUSR010000087.1 GCA_028710155.1 Bacteroidales bacterium
CTATTTCTTTTACCACCGATATTTTAAAGGAAATCGGATAATCCTTCTGCGTACGTTTAACGTACTCTTTGTCTGTCTTTTTCATTATGTTACTCTTTTTATTGTAACGCTATTTCAGGACTAGACATTTATATTGTTAAAAAAGCATACTTTCGCACTCTATTAAAAAAGAATCGTTTTTATTTTTAAAAAACAGAAAATCAATTATATAATGAAATCGACAAAAATCTTTCTATTTTTAATAATTCAGATATTGTTATTGATTTTCAGTGTATCTGCTCAAACATCTATCGGAAAAATTAAAACGGTGGTAATTGATGCCGGTCATGGCGGTACCGATCCGGGAGCCGTGGGTAGAAAAAGTAAAGAAAAAGATATTACACTGGCAGTGAGTTTAAAAACCGGAGATTATATCAAAACCAATTTTCCGGATGTAAAAGTAGTTTATACACGTAACAGCGATGTGTTTGTAACGCTGAAAGGTAGAGCACAAAAGGCAAATCACGAAAATGCAGATGTGTTTATTTCTATTCATTGCAATTCAGCTCCCAACGCATCAACAGCATCCGGCGTTGAAACATTCATCATGGGTTTGCACAAAACCAACGATAATTTGGAAGTTGCCAAAAAAGAAAATGCAGCCATTTTGTTGGAAGCTAACTACGAAGATGATTATGCGGGTTTTGATCCTACTTCAGATGAAGATATGATTGCCATGACAATGTTTCAAAGTGGTAGTATGAAAGAGAGTAATAATTTGGCATACAAAGTTCAACGGCAATTTGTGGATCGTGTCGGCCGCAAAGATCGAGGCGTAAAACAAGCCGGATTTTGGGTGTTGTACAAAACTACTATGCCCGGAATTTTGATAGAATTAGGCTTTTTGAGTAATGCTTCCGAAGAGCAATTTTTGATGTCGGAAGAGGGTAAAACATACATGGCTTCAGCTATTTATCGCGCTTTTAAAGAGTATAAAGAAGAGTTTGAAGCTGATCATCAAATGACTTTAATTGAAGAAACTCCAAAAGAGACACAAAAAGATTCAATGGTTATTGATGAACCAACAAAACTAATTTATTTTGTACAAATTGCGGCATCTAAAACACCTTTGAAGCTGAAAAATTTTAAAAATGTAGGAACGGTTGTCGAAAAACAATGGAACGGAAGATATATTTATCTTGCTGCACAAACAGATGATGTCAAAACCATTCGTAAAGAGTTGGAAAAAATAAAAGAAGTTGGTTTTAAAGATGCTTTTGCTGTTGCCTTTCTCGGTGATAAAAGAATGACATTAAAAGAGGCGGAGCAATTACAAAAATAACAAATAGAATAACCAAATAAGAATGATTTACAATGAAAATTTCAAAAGAATTTAAAATAGGAGGTTTAACAATTTTGGCCATCGTGTTGTTGATGTGGGGAAATAGTTTTTTAAAAGGAAAGAAATTTTTTAATCCGCAAACAGAACTTTATGCCGTGTATGATAACGTAAACGGTTTGGTGAAAACAAATCCCGTGATGCTTAACGGATTAAAAGTTGGTCAAGTAGAATCGGTGAAATTTCTTCCGGATAAAAGCGGAAAATTGTTGGTTTGCTTTTTTGTGGATCGCGATTTTTCTATTCCAAAAAATTCAATTGCCAAATTAACAAACAACGGTTTGCTTGGATCAAAAGCACTGCAAATTATTCTGGGAGATGCCACCCAATATGTTGAATCGTATGATACATTACTTTCGGCTCAAGAAGCCGGTTTATCTGAACAAATTCAACCCATTGCCTATAAATTAGGTAATATTATTGAACAAATGGATAGTATTTTGGTCGCTGTCAATCATGTTCTAAACGAACAAACACAAGCCGATTTAATCAATAGTATCAACGATTTACAAGTTTCGTTACGACATATTTCGTCCATCACGGCAAAAGCAGATGTGTTGATGAAAAACAACGCCGATCAATTGACAAATATCGTTGCCAATGCAGAATCGTTTACAGCCAACCTAAAAGCTAATAATGACGAACTGACGCATATTATTCGTAATTTTTCAGCCATCAGCGATACCATTCAACAAAGCAATTTGTCGGCTGCTATTCACAACCTCTCAACAACGTTGGAATCGTTGGATGACGTTTTGGTCAATTTGAAAAACGGAGAAGGTACAGCCGGAAAATTATTGACCAACGATTCACTCTATTTTGAGCTGAATCGCTCGGCAGAACAGTTGAATTTATTGTTGGAAGATATACGCAATAATCCCAAAAAATATGTTCGTATTAGCGTTTTTTAAGCAATTAAGATTCAATTTTAAAATATGATTCTCATCGACTTTTTTTTAGAACAATCGCTACTTATTCAGATAGTTATTATCACACTTCTTGTGTCATTTGTCGTTCAAATGATTCAATATTGGGCGATTTTCGGGCGAATGGCGTTTTATCGCAATCCGAAAATATCAGAAAAACGGTTGCCGTCGGTGTCTGTTGTTATTGCTGCCCGAGATGAATATCATAATATGGATCAATATTTAGTTTCTGTATTAGAACAAGATTATCCGGAGTTTGAAGTAGTGGTGGTGAATAATAGCGATGATGATCAATTATCGTACTATTTTTTGAAAGATTTGAAGAAACAATATGCTCATTTGAAACATGTTGAACTCAAACCCGATATTAATTTTTTCATCGGAAAAAAATTTCCGCTTTCGATTGGCATCAAAGAGGCAAAATATGAGCATCTGCTATTTATTGATGCCGATTGCAAACCGATAGGAAAACAATGGATTCGTAAAATGATGGAATGTTATGATGATGCTTCTACCGAAGTGGTTTTGGGTTATGGCGGTTTTTTCTCTCACAAAGGTGTCTTTAATAAATTTTGTCATTTTGATACGTTGTGGGTGGGTATGCAATATCTTTCAGCGGCATTGTGCGGCATTCCGTATATGGGTGTTGGACGGAATTTATCATATAAAAAACCACTTTTTTTTCGTGAAAATGGATTTATCTCTCATTACACCACACCTTCGGGCGATGATGATATTTTTGTAAATCGAGTGGCAACCCGAAAAAATTGCCGAATTTGTCTTGCTCCGGACGGAATTACTTTGTCGGAATCGAAAAAAACGTTGAAACAATGGCTGAGACAAAAAAGACGTCATTTTTCAGCATCTACCAAATATAAATGGGGCGATATGGTGATGCTAACAATTTTTCCCATGTTTCAACTCCTTTTTTTCATAACCTTGATATGGACTTTTGTGGCATTATTGCCCACTTTTTGGTGGTTTTTGGTGCCGATATTGTTTGCTCTTCGTCTTTTTACACAACTTTTTATAACCAAAAAATGTATGAATAAAGTGGGAGAAAAAGGGTTTTTAATGTGGACACCTTTTTTTGAAATTTTATTGATGATAGTGATACCGATTTTATTACTTTTGGGCTCTCTTTTCAAACCAAAAAAATGGAAGTAGAAAAAGTAAGAAATGATGTGTGTAATAAGTTGTCAGATCGCGCTTTACAAGATTATCAGTGGATTATGGCAGCTCGTGAAAGCAATGATCGAACGGCTTATACGCGTTTGATGAATCGCTATCACGACACGCTCTATTTCATGCTTTTAAAGTTGACACGAAACACCTTTGATGCCGAAGATTTAGCGATTCAAACTTTTGGCAAAGCATTTCGCAATTTACATAGTTATACACCACAATATTCATTTAGTACATGGCTTTTCAAAATAGGAACTAACAATTATATCGATTTTGTTCGTGGTCAAAAATTAGCCGCCATGCCGATTGTAGCAGAAAAAAAACCAAATGAAATAGGTATCAGCTCTGACGAAATTTTGGATGAAGAACGATCGCCCGAAGAATTATTAATTCGTGAACAAAAGATTTTGATGGTTCGTGCCATTACACAACAACTGAAACCGCATTATCGCCGTTTAATTGAATTACGCTATTTTCAAGAAAAGTCTTACGATGAAATCAGCGAAGAAATGGATTTGCCCATAGGAACAATAAAAAATCAATTATTCCGTTCTAAAGAGTTGTTATATAATATTTTAAAAAATAAAGAGAGTATTTTAAACGATTAAATTGTTACTTTAATTTAATAATAACTTTAAATCAAAAAAAAATGAAAAAGAGTTTAGTATTCAGCTGTTTAGCTGTAATCATGGTTGCAATGAGTTTTGTTGCCTGCAATCAAGGTGAAGAAGAAGCAAATGTTCAATTTCAAAGCGAAAGAGATAGTTTGCAACAAATTATTGATGCTAAAGATCAAGCTATCAATGATTTTATGAACGACTTTATGGAAATTCAAAATGCTTTGAATGCCATTAAAGAAAAAGAAAACATTGTTACTATTCAATCAACGCAAGGCGAAATCAATCAAGTTGATGCAAAAGAAAACATTCAACAAGACATTCGCGACATTTATCAATTGTTGAGTACAAACAAAAAGAAAATCAGCGATTTACGTAAAAAATTAAAAAATTCTAATTCGAAAATCGAAGGTTTGGAAAACATGGTTGCCAATTTAGAAGCTCAAATTACTGCTCGCGATAAAGACATCGCCGATTTGAGAGCAGAATTGGAAAAGAAAAACATTCAAATTGCCGGTTTAGAAAATGTAGTTTCATCGATGAATGAACAAGTTGCCGGAATGTCTGATGTTATTGACGAACAACAAGCAAAATTAAATACAGCTTGGTATCGTTTAGCAACCAAAAAAGCATTGAAAGAAGAAGGCGTTATCGACAAAAAAGGTGAAGTTGTTCCGGAAACCAACCCGATGTTCCAAAAAGTAGACATCACCACTTTCAAAGAAGTTCCCGTTTATGCTGCTAAAGCAGAAATCTTAACTTCTCATCCTGCCGAATCTTACGAAATCATTACGGTTGACAAACAAGTTGAGAAAATTATCATCAAAGATCCGGAAGCATTCTGGAGTGTTCAAAAACGTTTAGTCGTTCAAGTGAAATACTAAATAATTGCTAGGTATTAATTAGTGTTTTTTAGGAAATCAGTGAACGACTTTATTTTTAATAGTTGTTCACTGATTTTTTTTAATAACCAAAAATTCAACAAACAAATAATACAAACCAATAATTTAAATTAAAACAATGAAAAAAATCTTCTTATCCTTAATGATGGCTTGCATGGTTTCATTGGCTTTTGCACAATGGAGTACGGATGCAAGTGTCAACAACACCTTTTATTCCGGTGCTAATAGTGCGCATGGTAACATATCGGCAACGCATGAGGCAACCGGTGAAACCTACATTAGCTGGTTCCTTTTCGAATCTGGCGAAATGCACCAAAAGTTGCAAAAAGTGGATGTGTATGGCGTTCCGCAATGGATGGAAAACGGCATTTATATCAGCACTAACACCAACGAAAGTGCATTGTACGGCACAGATTTAATTACAACCTCTGATGGTTGCGCTGTGTTGATGTTCTGCGATTCAAGAACCGGCGATTATTTGCCCTATATTTACAAAATTTCTCCAACAGGCGAGTTTTTGTGGGGCAACGATGGTATCCAAATGACAACTGTTTCGGCCATGCGTTGTTATTTAACACCGTGCAATGACGGCTCTGTTTGGGCAGGATGGATTGATGGAGCAGTTTGCTATGCACGCCATGTTTCAGCTGACGGACAAACGCTGGGACCAATTATTACCGTTGGAAACGAAACCATGACAACCTCTTTCGGACATATTCTTGCCGATGAAAACAATAATCTCCTCATGGCATATTTTGTGGGAACAGGAAATTTTATGTGGCCTGATCGTCAAATGTTTGTCTGCAAATACGATGTACAAGGTAATCAAGTTTGGGCAACACCAACGTTATTGATGGCAACACAAAATATGAATTTTGCCAGAGATTTGGAATTGATATCAGATGGTTTGGGTGGCGGTTATACTACTTGTTATGTCCCCGGTGGAGGAACACATCAAGCCCTCGTTTTCCACTTCGATGCCAATGGTAATGCAACCATTCCAACAACAGGGACCTACGTAAACTCAAATGGAGTTGTTCATAATTACAATGAAGTTACAACAGTTGATCCAAACAACCATAATGCTATTGTTGCTTTTATAACAGCCGATTATAGTGAAACGAGTCGTATGATTTGTGTTCAATCGGTGGATGCCAACGGAAACAAACTGTGGGGAGAAGAAGGAATTGCTTTGACAGAAATGTCCGGAAACGATATTTTGAGCCTCGCTATAGCATCTGTTCCTTCCGGTGGTGCTATTATTACTTGTATCAACAACGACAATATTATGGCTTATCGTGTTGATGGAAATGGACAAAAAGTATGGAATTCAGATGTTTATGTGAGCATGTCGCTCGGTCAAAAAAGTAATGCCAACGAAATTTCAGGCGTTCACAATGGACAACTCATTATTCCATGGATTGAAAATGAAAATATGGTAAAAGCTCAAAACTTGAAATTGGATGGAACGTTAGGTCCGATTTCACAGGATAATCCTAATGTAACAATCTCATTAGGAGAAGTGACCAATACAACTGTCGAAGCTACTTTTACACCCAATGAAGCATGTGCCTCGTATTATATTTTAATAGGTATTCAATCGGAAATGGAAATGTGGATGCAAATGATGCAAATGACGCTGGAACAATTGGTACAGCAATGGGGCCTTGCATGTACAACGCAAGAAACCTATACGTGGACAGATCAAACACCAAACACAGAATATACCATTTACGCACTACCTTTGGATGCAGCAGGAACAACTTATGAACTTCAAACACAGATTGTTACAACATCAGGTGGCGGCGGTTTGGGCGAATCGGTTATTACGATAGAATTATCGGAAATAACAGCCTCATCAGTCAGAATGATAGCCACACCCAATGAACATACCGCTGTTTTCCACGATGGATTAATTATGGCAGAACTCTTCAATGAAATTGGACTAGATTCGGCTATTGAAATCATCAAAAACAACGACTATCCGCTTTACGAAATAGACGATTGGACATGGATTGGTTTAACGCCCAACACTACATACAAAGCTATTGCCATCGGAAAAAATGCAGACGATGTTTGGGGTGAAGTTACTATCGACGAATTTACAACATCGGATGCCGCTCCATGCGACCCGCCGACACTCACTTCTGAACCCGGAGAATATGAAGGCAACATCGCCATTTTGCTGTCGTGGACGGCTGTTGAAGGTGCCACACTTTATACCGTTTATACTAACGGCGAATCGTTGGGCAACACTGAAAATCTGAGCGTTTACATCACCGGCATTGAAGCAGGCGTGGAATATTGCTTTACAGTTACGGCAACATGTTCTGCCGGTGAAAGCGATCCGTCTAACGAGTCTTGTGCTACTTTTCCAACCTCAGGCTCTTTTGTGATCACAGCCACTGCAGGCGAAAACGGAACGATAACACCATCCGGAAATGTAGAGGTAGAAGAGGGCGCATCACAAACTTTTGCCATGAGTGCCAACGAAGGTTTTCAAATTGAAGATGTTTTGGTGGACGGAGAAAGTGTCGGAATCGTTGATACTTACACTTTTGAAAATGTAACAGAAAATCATACCATTGCAGTAACATTCACTATCAAACCGGCGGTGTCCGAAATGGATGCTCGTTTCAGTGTTTATCCGAATCCGGCTAGTACTCAAGTGATTATTGAAGGAGAAAATATTGAAAGTATTTTTGTTTATAATACACTCGGACAATTAGTGGACAAAATTGATGCTCAAAATGACTCATCAATCATTTTGAATATTAATAATTATTGTAATGGATTATGTATCTTTAGAATACACACAAAAGAAGGTGAAATTATTTCTAAAAAAATTATGATTACCCATTAGTGGTTATTTTTCAAAAAAATAAAGAGGCGGTTTAACCGCCTCTTTTAGTTTTATTAATTTTATAAGTGTAGGATTAATTTTCGCCAATCGGGATTCTCTTCCGGTTCCAATTCTATACGGACATATTGTTCGGGCAACATCTCTTCAATTCGATCCGACCACTCCATAAAACAGTAGTTTCCGCTATCCAAATATTCATCGACACCAATATCTATAGCTTCTTGCAATTTTTTTAAACGATAGAAATCGAAATGATAGACCATTTCATCGGTTTCTGTGCGATATTCATTGATGATGGCAAAAGTCGGACTGCTCACAATATCAACAACTTTCAATTGATGGCACAATGCTTTGATTAGAGTTGTTTTGCCGGCTCCCAAATTGCCGTAAAATGCAATAATGCGGTGGTCTCCAATAAGTTGAAGAACCTCTTTTGCCACTGCATCAATTGACTGCAAACCTTTTATTTCAAGTGTTTTTTTCATTTTATAAATACGATTCACTATACATGAAAATCGAAATTTTTAATTTTTACTATTTTGGCGAAAGTGTAATGAAAGGAATCAACATCTCTTCCATGGAAGCTCCGCCGTGTTGAAAGGTGTTGGCGTAATATTTTACGTAATGGTTATAATTCACAGGATAAGCAAGGAAATCGTCATTTTTGGCAAAAATAAAAGTTGAAGTTACGTTGCTTTTCGGCAAAAAGATTCGCTCGGGATCGCGAAAATCGATGACCTCTTTTTTGTTGTAATTCAAATTTTTACCGGTTTTATAGCGAAGGTTGGTGCTGCTTTCGCGGTCGCCGATAACTTTAACCGGATTTTGTACGCGAACAGATCCGTGATCGGTGGTGATAATAATTTCTACATTATGTGATACCAACGCACGCATCATATCGAAAAGTGGTGAGTGTTCAAACCACGACATAGTAAGCGAGCGATAAGCTGCTTCATCGTTAGCCAATTCGCGAATCATATCCATTTCTGTGCGAGCATGCGACAGCATATCTACAAAGTTATAAACGATGACATTCAACTTGTTTTGTATCAAGTTTTGAATAGAATCGGCTAATTTTTTTCCGGCTTCCAATGTTAAAATTTTGTTGTACGAATAACGAACATCGCTCATACCGTAACGTTTTAACAATTCGCCCAAAAGTTCGCTTTCAAAACTGTTTTTTCCTCCCTCTTCGTTTTCGTCCAACCAATATTGTGGATATTTTTTCTTGATTTCTGAGGGCATCAGTCCCGAAA
>JAQUSR010000088.1 GCA_028710155.1 Bacteroidales bacterium
GATCGGGTGACTAAATTGCACCAATCGGGTGTGGTTTCCAAAGAGTCGTTTGAAACCGCCAAAGCTGACTATCTGAAAGCACAAGAAGAGGTGGCTACCGCCAAAGAAAACATAGAAATCATCAAAGAAGGTATGTCGAAAAACACGGCGCAATATAGTAATACGCAAATCAAATCGACCATTACCGGAATGATTTTGGACATTCCTGTCAAAGTGGGCAACTCGGTTATTCAAACCAACAACTTTAACGATGGAACTACCATTGCCACCATTGCCAACATGAACGACTTGATTTTTGTCGGAAAAATTGACGAAACAGAAGTAGGTCGCATTGCCGAAGGAAACGAAGTGGATTTGATTATTGGTGCTATGCAAGATGCCCAATGTAAAGCTGTTTTGGAATATATTGCCCCAAAAGGAACTCTCGAAAACGGTGCTACTACTTTTGAAATCAAAGCCGCTGTAAAACCAATGGAAGACGGTTTCATCCGTTCGGGTTATAGTGCCAACGGCGAAATCATTACCGAAAAACGCGACAGCGTGTTGAGCATTCCGGAAAGTTCGCTCGAATTTAGTGGCGACAGCACCTTCGTCTATCTGCTCACCGATTCGAAAGATCCTAAGAATAAATATCAACGCACACCGGTGAAACTTGGTTTATCAGATGGATTGTATATTGAGGTTTTGGAGGGAATTGACAAAAACGCTACCCTTCGCGGCAAGGTGAAATTGAACATCAAAGAAATTACTATGAGCATTAATTAATGTTTGCATACAATGATTCTTGTGCATACTATAAAAATTAATATATAGGTAAAAACAAAAATCTACGTTAAGAGCAAACTTCGAAGAAAAAATCGATAACCGACAACCATTAATCATTAAGCGCAATATTTGCCAATGAAAGAAAAGAGAATTTTTGTCGATGATGATACTTTTTGCAAAATACAACTAATATGTTTTACAAATAAATAAAAAATATGAATAACCTTTATAACCCCGTAGCTCCCACAAAAAGAATTGAGCTGTTAGATATATTAAGAGGTTTTGCCATTTTTGGCATCCTTATGGTCAACATACCGTTAATGTATGAACCGATCACCAAATTATTTTTGGAGACCAAGGAGTTTACGTCTGTTACCCAACAAATGCTTGATTATTTTATTACCTTTTTCTTCAAGGGTAAGTTTTACCTCATTTTTTCATTATTGTTCGGTTACGGATTTTGGTTGTTTATGAACAAAAAAACCGAACAAGGTAAAAATATAGTTCCACTTTTCAGTAAACGATTATTCTTTTTATTGCTTTTTGGCATTGCTCATGTCGTTTTTTTGTGGGCCGGAGACATCTTAGTAGTTTATGCCCTCTATGGATTTTTATTGATTTTGTTTCGCCATTCATCAAACAGAAAGATGCGAAATTGGTCTATCATTTTCTTATTGATTCCCATTATTTTTATGACATTTAGTGTGCTGTCGACAAAAAGTGTGGCATTAGCTCCTCCCGAAGCACAAGAGCAGATTATGGCCCGAATGGACGCTAGTTTTGAACAACAAGCACAACATTATCAACAAATTATAGATCAAGCTACGACAGCTTATTCCAGCGGAAGCTATTCAGAAATGATTGTCATGCGATTGCGTGAATATCAAACGATGTTGCCGTCATTTATTTTCGCCTATTCGATGGTTTTTGGAATGTTTTTGTTAGGAGTTATCATTGCAAAAAAAGGATACATATCGGATTATCATAATCATTTACCAACCATTCGGAAAACGTTTTGGTGGTGTTTAGTGTTGGGGTTGGTTGCCAATACTTTTTATCTCTATTTTTATCAAACTACTTCCATGACATCTGTTTCATTTGCCTCTTTGTGGTTGTTGGCAGGATCAACTTTTGGGGGAATTGCCTTTGCTTTTTGCTATGCTTGCGGAATTATTTTGTTGTATAACAGAGGAATGTTTGCTTCTCTATTTCGTCTTTTAGCCGATACCGGACGCATGGCTTTATCGAACTATTTGGGACAATCGATCATTTGTGCCATTATCTTTTTGGGATTCGGCTGGTTTGGAAAACTCGTTTTATGGCAAAGTGTACTTATGACCTTGACGTTATTTATCGCCCAAATGTTTTTCAGCCGTTGGTGGCTGTCGAAATTCAATTTTGGGCCTATGGAATGGCTGTGGCGCTGTTTGACTTATGGAAAAATGCCGACTTTTTGAAAAAAATAATACATCACTTTTTGAGAATCTATAAAAATATAGAATATGAAATTAAAAATCATCATCTTATTGGTTATCAGTTTTTTGATTTCCAATTGGCTTCAAGCACAACAAAGCTGGACATTGGACGATTGCATCAACTATGCGTTAGAGCACAACTACACTGTAAAGAAGCAAATGATTGAAATAGAATCGAATCGGGTGCAGTTGAGCAGCAGCAAAAACAACCGTTTGCCCGGAATTTCGGCGTATGCCAACCAGAATTTTGAATTTGGCCGTTCAGAAACCGCCAGCAACTTGATTGTGGAAAGTACGCAAGCCAATACATCGATGGGAGTGGGACTGGAACTTCCCATTTTTAACGGTTTTCAAGTCAATCATCAAATCAAATCCAACGATTTGAATTTACAGGCATCGCTCAAAGATTTCGAGCAGGCAAAAGAGGATTTGACGTTGAATGTTACCGCTTACTTTTTGGATGTGCTGTTAGGAAAAGCGTTGTTGCGTGTGGCACAAGAGCAGGTTTTGCTGTCGGAAAAACAAGTTGAACAAATTCAGCAGTTAGTGGCAAACGGACGCAGTTCTGATGCCGAATTGTATGAAGCTCGTGCAACGTTAGCCAACGACCAACTGACAGTGGTGAAAGCTGAAAACGATTATAACATCTCGAAGTTGAACCTTTCGCAACTGATGAATGTGACCGATCCTGAAGGATTTGATATTATTGAACCGCCTATCGATCAAGTTGAATTTTTGATGCAGCAGAATTTGGATTTGCAAGGCACCATCGATCGTTGTCTTAACAACCGTCCCGGTATCCAAGCTGCCGATTTACGCATCGAAAAGAGCAAACGTGATATCAAAGTGCAACAAGCCGGCTGGTATCCTTCGTTGTCGCTCAATGCCAATTGGGGAACGGGCTATTATTACGCCTTCAAAGACGCTTACAGTATTGAAAACAAATCGTTTGGCGATCAATTTAAAAACAACTCGCGCGAGGTGGTGGGCTTGTCGCTCAATATTCCCATTTTCGACAAACTGAAAACCCGCGACAACGTAAAACTCTCGAAACTATCGTTACAAAATCAAGAGATCGCTTTAGAAGAGACAAAAACCAACATGATAAAAGAGATTCACCAAGCATATAACAACGCTGTTGCCGCTAAAAATCAATATCTTTCGGCAGAAATAGCTGTTTCAGCTTCGCAAAAATCATTAGAATACGAGAATTTGAAATTTGAATCGGGCCGTTCGACCAACTACGAATATAATGAGGCAAAAACGAAGTATTTCAAAGCACAATCGGATGAAATTCAAGCCAAATTTCAATATATTTTGCGGTATAAAATTATGGAGTTTTATGGAAGATAGACCATAAAAAAGCCGTCTTTTTGATATTAAATTTTTTTGGTGAGTAAAAAACATTTTTTTACTTTTGCAACCTGAAATTTATCAAATAATTATAAAAAGATATTATGGCTTTTTTGAAAGAATTTAAAGACTTTGCCATGCGAGGCAATGTTATGGACATGGCTATCGGTGTTATCATCGGAGCTGCTTTTGGAAAAATTGTTACTTCGTTGGTTTCTGACTTGCTGATGCCTTTGATTGGAGCATTGGTGGGCGGTATCAATTTCACCGATTGGAAATGGACTATCGTTAACGAACATCCCAGTTTGATTGACGCTTCTAAAATGATGCCTGCTGTAACGCTGAATTATGGTAATTTTTTGCAGGTTTTATTTGATTTCGTCATTGTTGCATTTTGTATCTTCTTGCTCATCAAAGGAATCAACAAATTATCCAACTTGAAGAAAAAAGAAGAAGTCAAACCGGCTCCCACGCCAGAACCGCCGGCTCCAACAAAAGAAGAGGTGTTGTTAACAGAGATTCGCGATCTTTTAAAAGAAAGAAAATAATTTTTTTATCGGCACAGAGGGCTTTTTGAAGGTTTTCTGTGCCTTTTTTTATTGTTCTCCATGAAACTTAAACGGGTAAAAAAAATCGTTATTAGCTTTTGTTGTTGTATTTGTTGCGTTTTATCGGCATTTTCGCAACAACAATCGTTGACGATGGAATTGCCTGCTATTATTGTTACCGATATTCAAATGCCCATTATCATACGTGGCGATTCTATCGGTAGTCAAAGTGTTGTTTCCATCAATGGACAAAATGTTCACTACCAATTTACAGATAGTGACAGCAACAGTATTGTTGTTCATCATTGTTTTCAAGGTAACGAGACTATCGCAGTCAGCATTAATAACGAAACGATAACCGCCATGGTAACGCCTATTCCGTTGTGGTTTTCGATTTTACCGCCCTTGATAGCCATTGTTTTGGCTTTTTTGATTAAAGAGGTTTTTGTATCTCTTTTTGTGGGAATTTTAACGGGAACAACCATCATCAGCTTTTACGCCGATAACGATTTTTTTAGTGCTATTTTATTAGGAATCATACGTTTTATCGACACTTATGTGTTAAATAGCGTGCTTGAAGTAGAGCATCTTTCTATCATCATTTTTTCGATACTCATCGGCGGCATGGTTCAAATCATCTCCTCTAACGGAGGAATGCGAGGTTTAATTGATCTCTTATCAAAACGAGCCAAAACAGCTCAATCGGGACAACTGATTGTGTGGATATTAGGCATTCTTGTTTTTTTTGACGATTATGCCAACACTTTGGTGATCGGCAATACTATGCGACCGGTTACCGATCGATTAAAAATTTCTCGCGAAAAGCTGAGTTATATTGTCGATTCAACGGCAGCACCCGTTGCCACTATCGCTTTTATCACCACTTGGATTGGAGCGCAATTGACTTACATCCAAGAAGGATTAGACGTTATCGGATTAGACCTTTCGCCTTATAGCGTTTTTGTCAGCTCGTTACAATATGCGTTTTATCCGTTTTTGACATTGATTTTCATTGTTTTGCTTATTATAATGCAACGCGACTTTGGTCCTATGTTAAAAGCAGAACGTCGCGCTCGTGTAAACGCTCTTGTGGAAACAGAAAAAGATGTTTCGATGAAAAAAAAGGGTGGTTTATGGCTCAATGCCGTACTCCCTATTGGAATCATGATTTTTGGAACGATCATCGGATTATATTTTACAGGAAAACAAGCTGTTGGATGGAACGATGAACTTGCATTTTCGAGAAACATCAGCCAAATCATGGGTGCAGCCAACAGCTATCAAGCTTTGTTGTGGGCTTCGCTCGGAGCGTTGCTGACAGCCGTTGTCATGAGCCTTTTTACCCGACAATTGTCACTAAAAAACTGTATGGACAAAATGATAGATGGTTTCAAATTGATGTTGCCCGCTGTCGTTATTTTGATTTTAGCATGGACTATGGCCAATATTACTAAAAGCCTATACACTGCCGATTTTTTCTCTATACTATTCATTCATCTTCATATTCATTACGCTGTGGTTCCGGCATTAACATTCGTTTTTGCTTTCATCATCGCCTTTTCAACCGGAACATCGTGGGGAACGATGGCGATATTGTATCCGCTGATATTGCCTACTAGTTGGATGATTTGCCAAAACTCCGGAGTTGATACTCCCGAAACGATGCAGATTTTTTACAACGTTACTGCCGCAGTGCTTTCCGGTGCCGTCTTTGGCGATCACTGTTCTCCCATTAGCGACACCACCATTTTAAGTTCGCTTTCTTGCTCGTGTCATCATCTTGATCACGTGAGAACACAAATGCCTTACGCCATGACTGTCGGATTTGTCTCATTGCTTTTCGGAACATTACTTTCTGCATTAGGCGTATCATTGTGGATTATTTTTCCCTTGTGCATTTTACTTTTAACAACCATTGTTCGCTTTGTGGGAAAAAGAATTTAACCATAATTAAAGCGCAAAAAAAATGATAGACATCAAAGACCTATCGTACACCCGAAATCGGTAACTTGATATTTTCACCCATCAATTTCTCTATAATCTGTTCTCAAAAGAAAAGAATCTGTTACAAAAAAACGTGCGTTGTTTTTACGGAATAGTGTTACCTTTGCACCATGAATCATAGTAAAGATCCTTTCCAATCAGCCTTGAAGGTACAAGAAGCCATTCCACAGCCACCATCGGTAAATCCGGCGTGGAAAAAAGGTCATAAGCAGGAACTATTACCTATTGATACTTATATCGAAGGCATTCTTTCGGGCAACAGAGTTATACTAAGCAAAGCTATAACATTAGTAGAAAGTTATTTACCGGAACATCGCGCTTTAGCACAACAAATTATTGAACGCTGTTTGCCCTATACGGGCAATTGTATCCGCATTGGCATTACCGGAATTCCCGGTGCCGGAAAAAGTACATTTATTGAATCGTTTGGAACTTTTTTGACACATCAAGGACATAAAGTAGCGGTTTTAGCCATCGACCCTAGTTCTCAACGCACTAAAGGCAGTATTTTAGGTGATAAAACCCGCATGGAATCGTTAAGCGTCGATCAAAATGCTTTCATACGTCCTTCTCCTTCAGCCGGTTCGCTGGGAGGCGTTGCTCAAAAAACGCGCGAATCGATGATGCTTTGCGAAGCTGCTCAATTTGATGTAATTATTGTAGAAACGGTGGGTGTTGGACAATCTGAAACTGCCGTTCATTCGATGGTCGATTTTTTTCTGTTGCTGATGATTGCCGGTGCCGGCGACGAATTGCAAGGCATTAAACGCGGAATTATGGAAATGGCAGATGCTTTGATGATTAACAAAGCCGATGGCGATAATCTATCAGCGGCACAACGCGCTCAAGCCTCTTATAAAAGTGCTTTACGAATTTTTCCACAACCACCCAGTGGATGGAATCCTCAAGTTGAAATCATGTCGGCATTGGAAAACAAAGGAGTTGAAAAGGTGTGGGATATGATCATCGACTATCTGAACACCACGAAACAAAACGGATATTTTCAACAAAAACGCAATGAACAAAATCAATCTATTTTGTTAGAAAGCATCAAAGACAATTTGTTATCAGGATTTTTTAGTCATCCCGTCCTAAAAACAGCTTTAAAAACAACTGAAAAAAAACTACTTTCCGGTCAGGTGAACCCCTATGTAGCCGCCGAAAATTTGTTGAATCTCTACTTTGAACAACTGAAATCGTGATTTTCTATCAAAATCACTTTTGCCGCGACCTATTTTTACCGGCATCAAGGAAAAATTCAAAACAATCATAAATGATGGTTTTTTGCTTTATTTGCAAGCCTCTCCCCGTCTTGGATTCGTTAGATTTGTTATGCAATTTTTTAATTTATTTCTCGTTATAAGTTTCTTATTTTAATAAGGTATCAAAATTATTGTGTAATTGATTGAATAGATGATAAAATGCGTTTAAATTTTTTACAATATTCTTGTTCATTTTTAATATTATTATTTTCTTGTAATGCCGCATCTTGGGCACAAAACGATGACGCTTCAAAAAAATCGCTTCATTTTGCCGATAGTGTATATCAACTAAAAGAATACGAAAATGCTCGATCGGCTTACGAATATGCAGCTCGATTTCAACCCAATAACACGCATATCCAAAATCGATTAACTGAAATCAACAAAATTTTAGCACACGAAGCCACTAAAGAGGCCGATTATAAAACAGCCGTTTCGGAAGCTAAAAAAGCATTTTATATCAACGACTTAAAGAAAGCTGAAGAAGAATTACGAAAAGCTGTTTCCATCAAATCAGACCCATCTTCGTGGGCTTTTCAAAAACTTAAGGAAATTGAAACTTTAGCAGCCTCACAAGCTCAGTTGCAAAAAGATTTTCAAACGCAAATGACTAACGGCAATAATTTTTTGACAGCAAAAAATTACGAAGCAGCTGAAAAATCGTTTACAGCCGCGCTGAATTTGATCCCAAATGATGCCGCTGCCACTCAAAAACTTTCGGAAACACAACAAAAAATTAAAGACAGAAATACTGACTATCAGAAATATATAACCGAAGGCGACCGTTTATACCAAGCTGATCAAATTTTGGATGCTAAGGTTGAATATCAAAAGGCTTTAGCCTTGAAACCTAACGAAACTTATCCCCAACAACGCATCGAACACATTTTGAGCATGCAAGCAGAAGAAGCCGATTTAGAAAATCGTGTCAAAAATGTAGTTCAAGAAGCCGACCAACTATTTACTGCAAAAAACTACGAAGCCGCTTATACCAAATATCAAGCCGCCATTGATGTTTATCCCGGACATCAACATTCAAAAGAACGACTACAAGAAATTGACGGGATTCTGGGCGAAGCTCGTGCCCAACAACGCGCTTACGATCAAGCTATTGCAGAAGCAGACCAACTTCTTTCGCAACAACGTTTGCAGGAAGCCAAAGCCAAATATGAAACAGCGAAAATAGCAAAACCCACAGAATCATATCCTCAACAAAAAATTACTGACATTGATAAAATTATAGCTCAACAACTAATTGATGCCGATAAATTCTCGCAATTGGTGTCGCAAGGTGACGATTATTATGAAAAATTGCAATTTGAATCCGCAAAAAACGCCTACGAACAAGCCCTTCAACTTCGCCCCAAAGATGTTGATGTTCAAACAAAACTAACTAATACGCAATCACAAATTGCAAAAATCGATCGTCAATATAACACCTTGATTGCTCAAGCTGACAACCAATTTAAAATCGGTAAAATAATTGATGCTCAAGTTGTTTACGAAGAGGCTTCTGCTTTAAAACCGAATGAAAAATATCCTAAAGATCAAATTAATGCAATTCAACAACGGCTTTCTACTCAACAAGAAATGTTGGAAAAAAGCTATATCGATGCTATAACAGCGGGTGATAATTTCTTGCGTAACAACGATTTTGTGAATGCTAAAGCGGAATACACCAAAGCATCGAGCATTAAACCGAAAGAAC
>JAQUSR010000089.1 GCA_028710155.1 Bacteroidales bacterium
CCGTTTTTGGGATAAAGGTTGCAATGCCCGCGGTTATTTTAACATTTGTGCCTATACACCACGTCCCGTCAACGACGAATGTGACAACGCCATTCCATTGGATGCACCTATGGGAGACAATTGCACCTTTCAAAATTTCACCAACTACGGTGCCACCAACGCTGCCGGAATTCCGGGACCGGGTTGCGGCAACTATCAAGGCGGCGATATTTGGTTTACCGTTCCTGCCGTAGCAGGAAAAAGATTAGTGATAACCACTCAATTTGGTGACATTTTTAATGGCGGTTTAGCCCTTTACAGCGGTGATTGCACATCATTGAATCTTCTACAATGTACAGGAACTACCGGCGGCGGAATGCCTGAAATTTCGATGCAAGGCTTTGCAGAAGACCAAACACTCTACGTTCGTTTTTGGTCTATAGGAAATATCGAACAAGGATCTTTCGGTATTTGCGCCTATACTACTGAAGAGCAAGGATTTATCATGGGAACTGATCGCATTGTTAACTCTGATTGCAGCGAATCCAACCCATTAATTATTACCGATGACGGTGGCGTTGCCAACAACTACGGACAAAACCGCAACGATACTATGACTATCTATTCTGGTGTCGAATCATCATCCGCTATTGTGCTTAACATTATTGATTTTGATGTCGATTCTACCGATACTCTGTTTGTTTATAATGGCGAAACAGCCGATCCGGCTTTACTACTTTTCCAATTAGGTCCCAATTTGCAATCATGGCTCAATAACGGAAACTCACCCAATTTTGGAGCTATGGGTATGACTTCCATCACCGCATTTTTGCCTGGTGACCTCACCGGTGCCATTACCTTACGTTTCAAAACCGGAAATGCCGGTAGCGGTGGCGCAGGTTTCCGTATGAAAATCTATTGTTCGACTCCTTGTCAACCGGTGGTAATGAATACTGATTGGATGGACGAAATGATTACACCTACACCTGTTCTCGGAGAAGACGGTTTCAAATATATTGACGTTTGCCCCGAAAGTTCAAATAATCCATCCAATTCGATTACTTTCTACGGAGCTTGTTTATACAACGCCAACGACTATTCTTATCATCAAAGCGATAGCACCAGCATCTTTACATGGAAAATGGAAGATACTACATTTGTTGGCTCAGGTTTAACGGAAAAGAGTTTTAACTTTACTGAAGGAGTGGGTTCTACAGTTTCAGTATGGGCTGTTGATGAAAGAGGCTGTCGCTCATCTAATGTAGGTGTTTATCGTATTCGCGTTTCAGCCAACCCCATCATTTCTGTATCTATCCCCGGTATCTGCGGCGGTGAAGTGCACCAAATTGGTGTAGGTTATTCTGAATTATCCAACATCGTAGTAGGAGCCATTGGTTCGGGTGAAGCAACCTCATTGACTGTTTCTGATACTATCTTCTTACCTGACGGCATTCCCTGCGAACCAATGGGATGCTCTTATCAATCGCCGGTAACCTTTACGGCTTTCCGCCCAACCGCTCAAATTCGTACTTCAGAGGACATTCGCTATTTGCGAATTAATATGGAACACTCTTTTGCAGCCGATATTCTCATTAAATTGACTTGCCCCAATGGACAATCTTCCACCATTATGAAATTCAATGGAAGCAATAATGCCCAATGTCAAATTGCTGATGCCGATAAACATTGGCAAACAGGAAGCAATGCATCGGGTGGTACTTATTTCGGAGAAGCAGCCGACCACGAAGGTTCCGATGATTGTAACCCTAATGCATCAGGCAATGAACAAGGAATCGGTTGGAATTATTGTTGGTCGAACAACACCACGCAGGGTTATACCTACGCAGGCGGCGAAGGTAGTTTGATTTATCGCTCGGTCAATGCTCATAACAACAAGTTCGACTCTACAAATGTGGCTGAAATGACACAAGTATATCATCCGGATGATTCGTTCGACAACTTAATCGGCTGCCCCATGAACGGCACTTGGTATATTGAAGTACAAGATGGTTACAGTGTTGATAACGGCTATTTATTTGAATGGGAATTAGCACTTTCACCCGATTTGTTACCGGAATCATGGGAATATGAAGTAAAAACCGTTGGTATGGAGATTAACGGCAGTTGGGTCAACTCCATCAATGACACTACGCTAACCATTAATCCGCCAGCTTCTGAAATCACCCAATTCTCGCTTTTCCCTTATACTTTTACTATTATTGATGAATTTGGATGCAGATACGATACCACTATTGATGTCGAATTTTATCCGAGCTATAATCTTACCTACGAAGATGAAATTTGTCACGGTGTTCCTTACGATAACTATGGTTTCTTTATCGCCAACCCACCGGTTTCCAGCACAGGAGGCGATACTACCATATATCTCTCGAAATTCGATCTTCAAACTGTTGAATTTGGCTGTGATAGTTCGCTCAACTTAGCGCTTACCATTCATCCTAACAAAGAAACATTTTTTGAAGGATCTATTTGTATCGGAGAAACTTACAATGCCAACGGTTTTAATGTAACCGGTTATGCCGCTGGAGAATGGATTTACAGAAACGTAGACGTTACAGCCTATGGATGCGACACTATTTCCACGTTATATTTGAATGTTGTTCCTGAGCCGGAAACAGAAATTGTCGGTGTAACCAATTTATGTCTTGGAGCCAGCACCACCTTAACAGCCTTAGGAGGCGATGCACAAGCAACCTATTTATGGAATACCGGAGCCACCACCGCATCGATTACAGTAACTCCGTTAGAAAACACTGAATATAGTGTTGTTATTTCCAATGCAGCGGGATGTTCCAAAGAAGATGCTGTTACTGTATATGTAAGCAACTATCCATTACCCGATGTTCATATCGAAGGCGAACTTTCTATTCAATGCGGATCCAGCACGATTCTTGAAGCCGTTGATAATAATAACGTTGCTGCCTCATACCAATGGAGCGAAAACGGCGAAGTGATTGAAGGTGCTACCAATGCTACAATTACCGTATCACCGACAACAGCCAGCGTTTATTCTGTTGTGGTAACTTCTGAATACAATTGTACCGGTATGACTGAAGCCACTGTTCAAGTAACAGCTAACGAATTAGGTATTGAAGCCTCTGATATGGAAATTTTGTACAGCGACTCCACCATACTTACCGCCATTAATATTACGGGCGTTCCTTCCACTTACGTTTGGACATGGGGCGACAATACTGCTACCGGCGAAAGCATAGTAGTGTATCCGGAAGAAGAGACCACTTACTATCTACAAGCCACTACTTTGGATGGTAATTGTGTTTCAGTGGCAGAAATCACGATCCAAGTCATTCATGTTTTTGCACCACCTCAAGATGTAGATCCCGAATTTTTCTTCGACGGTGTTGATGAATCATGTCAAGCCATTGTTTATTGGACGGCTCCGGATCCGGAATTGGTTGCAGCAGGCGGAACATTTATCGGATACAACGTCTATCGCGATGATGAACTTTTAAACGATGAACCTCTCTCCTACGATTCATTATTGGATGTTCAATTACCGGAAGGTGTCTACACCTATTGTGTCAATTGCGTTTACGCTAGTGGCGTTTCCGAAAAAGTATGTGCATCCATCGACTTTAACGCCGAATATCATGCACCTTATACGCTCTTATCGACAAGAACCGAAGATTGTAATGCCACTTTATATTGGGATTCACCGGAGAAAAACTGTTGGGCACAATTGGAAGGTTATTACATTTATCGAGACGGGGTTTTAATTGATAGTACGATCGCTAATGGTACTTTAGATACTATTTACACCGATGAGATGATTGGCGAAGAACAACATCAATATTGTGTAAAAGCTTATTACAAAGATGCTAATGATAAAATCCATCTTTCCGATTCTCTTTGCAAATTTGTCAATACTTGCTATCATGTTGCCGTTAATGTATATCCCAATCCTGCTAATTCAGAAATCACTATTATTGCCAATAAAATGGAACGCGTGATGCTGTATGATGCAGAAGGACGTTTTATTCGTCAATTTGATATTCCCGATAAATTCTGTCGTACACTTGTTGTACCTACGCAACAACTTCCCGATGGCGCTTACATCTTTAACATTTTCATGTCAGACGGCGTTTCTTCTGTCAAAAGATTTATTATCAGACATTAAATTAAACACACTTTTTATACTCAAGCCATCCTTTTCAGGATGGCTTTTTTATTGCAATTTTTAAGTACATTTGCACTCATTTTTTACAAGACCATGAAAAAAGTTATTTATCTGTCTTTCATATTATTATGTGCCATTTTTGTGGTGCAGGCACAAGCAACGATAAAAATCGGCTTATTAAAATATTATGGCGGCGGCGATTGGTATTCCAATCCCACTTCACTACCTAACCTAATCAAATTTTGCAATGCAGAAATGGGAACTAATATTGACAAAGATCCTGTTACCATTGAACCCTGCGATCCTTCCATTTTTAATCTTCCCATGATTCACATGACCGGACACGGAAATGTTGTTTTTAGCGATGCGGAAATTCAAAATTTGCGCAATTATTTGATTGCCGGTGGCTTTCTTCACATTGACGATAATTACGGTCTATCTCAATTTGTACGTCCGCAAATGAAAAAAGTTTTTCCGGAATTGGAATTTGTCGAAATCCCCTATTCACATCCTATTTTTCATCAACAATTTGAGTTTCCGAAAGGACTTCCAAAAATTCACGAACACGATAACAAAGCCCCACAAGCATTCGGACTTTTTTGGGAAGGACGTTTAGTGTGTCTTTTCACCTACGAATGCGATTTGGGTGACGGATGGGAAGATGCCGCCGTTCATGGAGATTCGGAAACCACACGCCGTAAAGCCCTTGAAATGGGTGCCAACTTGATTCAATATGTCTTCACTTATTAATATTTCAACAAAAAATCGAATTTTTTAACTCAATCATATATGCAATTCAGTAATCCTGACGTTCTTTGGGGTCTTTTCGCACTGCTAATCCCAATTATTATACATCTATTCAACTTTAGACGTTACCGAAAAATTTATTTTACCAACGTCAAAGAGTTGCAAGACATTAGCATCAAAACGCAAAAAAATGCACGACTGAAAAAAATCATCGTGTTGGCTTTGCGAATGCTGACCATCACAGCATTAGTCATTGCATTTGCCGGACCTTATCGCAGCGATAGTCAGCAACAAATTAGTTCCGGAACTTCTTACGTCAGCATTTATATCGACAACTCTTTCAGTATGGAAGCCACTGAGGGCGGAATGCCGTTGCTGGACATCGCCAAAAAACGTGCCGATGACATCATTAAAAGTTATTCCGTTTCTGACCATTTTCAATTAATAACCAATGATTTCGATGCCAAACAACAACGTTTTCTCAATCGAGATGAATGTGCCGAAGAAATTGAAAAAATATCCTACTCGCCTATCGTTCGTACCATCGAAGAAATTCAAACCCGACAACACAACCTACTTTCAGAAGTGGAAGGCGATAAAAATTGCTATCTCATCAGCGATTTTCAACAAAGCACACATCAATTAGACCAATTGCAAGAAGTTGCCGACATTTCCACCGTTTTAATGCCGTTGGAAGCAGAAACTCGTTACAATATTTCGATTGACAGTTGCTGGTTTTCTACACCCATTCATCAAGTAAATGAGTTGAACCGTTTGTTTATCAAAATTAAAAGTACAGCGGAAGAGAGTTTGAAAAAAATACCTATTCGATTAATCATCAACAATAAACAAGTTGGATTAGCCAACTTTGATCTTGAACCGAAAAGCGAAACCGTTATTGAAATTCCTTTTACCATTCACGAACAAGGCGTTTGTAAAGCTGTTCTCGAAATCACTGATTTTCCAATAACTTTTGACGATACCTTTTATTTCACCTTCTCTATTTCGGAAGAAATCGGTGTCATTGAACTCACCGAAAAGATGAATACTCCTTATCTATCAACACTATTTGGAAAAGATTCTGCATTTCGTTTCTCCAAAAGCGGACTACAACGTTTCGATTTTTCTCAATTAGAGACCCATTCGATGGTGGTTTTATCGTCTGTCAAAAGCATCTCTTCCGGACTTTTCGAATCATTACAAACTTTTGTTGCCGAAGGCGGTAGCTTGGTGATTTTTTATCCTATTGAATCCAAAGACCAAACACTCAAAGAGATGCTATCCGGTTTTCAACTTCCGGCACCTATGTTTTTGGATACCATCGCCACTCAATTTTCAAAAATCGCCTTACAAGATATGCTGTTTTCCGATGTTTTTGAACGCGTTCCTGAAAATATGGAGATGCCCACTGTTTTAAAACATTGGGATTTTGCCATTGATACCCATTCCGATCCGCTCATCACCTTTGAAAATGGTGCCCCTGCCCTCTTGCGCGTAGCTTACGAAAACGGATGGGTTTATGTTTTTCCTTTCCCCTTGGACGAAAATAACAACAATTTTCCAAAACAACCGCTTTTTGTTCCAACGATGCTTCGTATGGCTTTGTTGAGCGTTCCTTACGATGATTTATACAAAATTATCGGACAAGATCCTTTTGTTGCTTTCAGAAACGTTAACATGGTAGGAGACGCCGTTCCACACATCAGCAATGGAAAAGATTTTTCATTTATTCCGGGCGTTCAAAATCAACAACGCGAAACCCGTTTCTTTTTATATGATAACATCAAAGAATCAGGATTTTTTTCCATCATTACCGGCATCGATTCTCTTAGTTTTGCATTGAATTACAACAGAAAAGAGTCTATTCCCAATTGTTTTACTATTGATGACCTCAACGATGTTATTACTGAGCATCATTTTCAAAATATCAAAGTTTTACACAACGGAAATCTTCCCGTTTCTGAAGCTATCACACTGCTACATCAAGGCGATTTGTTGTGGCGTTGGTTTATTTTGGCGGTTTTGCTTTTCTTATTAGGAGAAGTACTCATCTTACGATTTTGGAAATAGTGCTACGATAATTTTGTCAATCATTGATTATGAATTTTTTCGACACACATACACATCCCTATTTAGAAGAATTTGACAACGACCGGCCAACCGCCATGCAACGCTGTATTGATGCCGGAGTAACAAAAATGATCGTTCCTAATGTCGATCTCACCACAATAGGACCATTACAACAATTATGCACCGCCTATCCAACCAATTGTTTTCCTGCTATGGCGTTGCATCCCTCATCTGTTGACGAACAATATACAACAAAGATGCTACAAATAGAAACGTTACTCAACGAGCAGCATTTTTATGCCATCGGCGAAACGGGCATCGACCTCTATTGGGATAAAACATTTGAAAAAGAACAAAAAATATGTTTTGAACAACATATCGAATGGGCATATCAGAAAAACTTACCAATTATCATTCACTGTCGTAAATCTTTTGAAGAGGTTATGTCATCGTTGCAACGATTTGGAAAACCGCTACCGGCCGGCGGCATTTTTCATTGCTTTCCGTGTGGCATCCAAGAAGCTAAAACCGTTATCAAACATGGTTTTCATCTCGGCATCGGCGGTGTGGTTACCTTCAAAAATGCGTTGATGGCAAAAGTAGTAGAAGCCGTTCCTTTAGAACATTTGGTGATAGAAACCGACTCACCTTATTTAACACCTGAACCGTTTCGCGGAAAACGCAACGAAAGCAGCTTTATCATTTATATTGCTCAAAAAATTGCCGACCTACAACAAACCACGCTCGAAAATGTAGCAGCCGTCACCTATGAAAATGCACGAAAACTTTTTAAGATTGACTTATAAAATTGTGTGTGTTTTGTAATATCAATCATTGCTGTTGAAAGCCTAATCAGGAAAAAATTAAAATATTTTTTTCATAAAAAATTCTATTTTATTGATTATCTTTTTTGTAACGTTTTTTTAATTCAAATTTAAAAAAATGATTTTTGCAAAAAAAATCTTATTTTAATTATTGTTTTAAACATCAGATTTGTATATCTTTGCACCCTCAAAAAAACGGACAAAATTATGGCGAAAAAGTCAGTAAAAACGACCCAGAGTGACGAAAGACTCGAAAATGTAGAAGGTGCGTTAAATCGTACTGAACAATGGTTTGAAAACAATAGTAAAATGATCACGATTGTTTTGGTCGCTATTGTAGTGATAGTTCTTGGCGTTATTGGATATTTAAGATATATCAAAGCACCAAGAGAAATAAAAGCACAAGATGAAATGTTTATGGCACAGCGTTATTTCCAAATGGATTCATTGAATTTAGCTTTGAACGGAGATGGAAATTTCTATGGTTTCTTAGATATTATTGATCAATACGGCTCCACCAAAGCAGGCAATTTATCACATTATTATGCCGGTATTTGTTATCTTAATTTGGGAGATTTCGAATCTGCAATAGCCCAATTAAAGGAATTTTCCGGTAAAGACGAAATCGTAACAGCCATGGCAACCGGTGCATTAGGCGATGCTTATATGGAAATAGGTGATCAACAAAAAGCCGTTGATTTTTACAAAAAAGCAGCTACTATTCGCACCAACGATTTTACTTCACCGTTGTTCTTATTAAAAACCGGTCAATGCTATGAAATGATGGGTGATTATGAAAATGCCTTGAAACATTATGAATCGGTAAAAAAAGAATATCCTTCATCGCAAGATGCTCGTGAAATCGATAAATACATCGGACGCATAAAAGAAAAATTAGGAAAGTAAATAATTTTAAATGATTTATAATAGCTCGATCCCATTTGGGTCGGGCTTTTTTTTAAATAGTATCTACACCAACCGCCATTAAAACAGACAGAAAATGAAAATTGTGTTTATGGGAACGCCCGAATTTGCCGTGGCTTCGTTGGATGCTTTACTACATTGTTCGCAACACGAAGTAGTAGGCGTTGTTACAGTGCCGGATAAACCCTCCGGACGCGGACAAAATGTATCGGAAAGTGCCGTCAAAAAATATGCAGTAGCTCATCAAATACCTGTTGTTCAACCAGAAAAACTTCGCGACACCACTTTTATTGAAAAGTTACATCAATGGAATGCTGATATTTTTGTGGTTGTAGCTTTTCGTTGGTTACCTCGCGAAGTGTGGTCGATACCCTCATTGGGCACGATGAATGTTCACGGATCGCTTTTGC
>JAQUSR010000090.1 GCA_028710155.1 Bacteroidales bacterium
ATTCCAATTTGGATAATAACGCACAAAATGTCAATTACTCCTATCGTATTTTCAATAGCAACGGTTCTGTCGTTAATGCCGATTACTCCAGCATCGAATGGAGCGATTTTGTATTACCATTTATTGAAAACGGTGTTTATACCAAAAATAGTAATGTGGTTTTGATTTATCCGATTGCCCCGTTGTTGGATTCCAATCAATTTATTGTTAAACAATGGATTCGTGGTGATGATGCCGCTGTTTCTGACTCCATTTCTTTTGTACAATCTTTTTCCAATTACTATGCTTACGATGATGGAACACCCGAAGCCGGCTACGGAATCACCCCTGCCGAATCGAAAATGGCGTTACATTTTTCACTGAATCACAAAGATACATTACGTGCTATTGACATTTTCTTTAACAGCACCAAAGAACGCAACAATCCCAATTACCTTGAATCGTTCAATTTTGTAATTTGGAATGATAACCACGGTAAACCCGATAACATTCTCTACGAACAACAAATGTTTATTTCCTCTGAAAAAACCGGACATTTTGAACGTTTTTATCTCGATGAACCCATTCAAATTGCCGCAGGAGGCATTTTTATGGGTACTATTCAAGAAACCGATGCTAATTTGAATATTGGTTTCGATGGCTCAAATCCTCAACAAAACCAACTTTTCTATAAAACGCCTGCCGATAATTGGAAAAATTCAGAATTTGAAGGATCGCTCCTATTTCGTCCCGTTTTTGGAAAAGCCATTCACGATTATCCCGATACAACAACAGCAGCACCAAAATCATTAACAGTGGCACCCAATCCCAACGCCAATAGCTCCAGAACCTTCCAAATTTTGCTCAACTACTCGTTTCAAGCCGACGAACATGATCTAAAAGTGGAAGTATTTAATATGTTGGGACAACGTGTATATGCCGCCCCGTTCACTGCCTCCGTTACTTTGGGCAATGTTTCTTCCGGCATTTACATTGTTCGCGTTTCCAATTATACGACCGGTTACGTTGAATCCACTAAGTTAATTATTCAATAACCTTTTTCAAGATGATAACAGACGAAATCTTGACGACATCGGAGAGCGACGATAACAGTGAACTATTTGAACGTTATCGTTTTACAATAGATGCCGGACAAGAAATGGTTCGGATGGATAAATGGTTATCCAACAGAATCGGTAATTCTGTCTCGCGAACAAAAATTCAACAAGCCGCCGATTTGGGAATGATTTTCGTGAACGGAATCGCCAAAAGCTCCAATTACAAGGTGAAACCTAATGATGAAATCGTCATTGTTTTACCAACGCCTCCGCCACCAGAAGTTGAACTCATTCCGCAAAATATTCCGATCAACATTGTGTTTGAAGATAACGATGTCATCATTGTCAACAAACCTGCCGGTTTGGTAGTTCATCCCGGTTTCGGCAACACATCAGGTACTTTGCTCAACGCTCTATTGTGGCATTTTCAAGAAACAAAACAAACCGATGCCAAACCTTTTTTGGTACATCGTATTGATAAAGATACTTCCGGACTTTTGGTGATTGCCAAAAACGAAGAATCTCAATTATTTTTGGCTAAACAATTTTTTGATCATTCTACTGAACGAAAATACACCGCATTGGTTTGGGGCGATTTTTCGGAAGATTCAGGAACCATTGTCGGAAATATCGGTCGTGATCTCAAAGATCGCCGAAAAATGCACGTTTTTCCCGATGGCAGCCAAGGACGTTCTGCCGTTACACATTATACGGTATTAGAACGTTTTGGTTATGTTTCGTTGGTCGAATGTCGATTGGAAACCGGACGTACTCATCAGATACGAGCGCATTTTCAATATATAAAACATCCTTTATTTGGCGACCTCACCTACGGCGGCGACCAAATTGTAAAAGGAACAACTTTTACCAAATACAAACAATTTGTTAAAAATTGTTTTCAAATACTTCCCCGACAAGCACTGCATGCCAGTATTATCGGATTTATTCACCCGACTACTCGTCAAAAAGTGGTTTTTGATTCAGCACTACCAGAAGATTTAACCCAAGTCATTTATCGTTGGAAAAATTATGCGAACAACTATGAAAATTAGTTCATGCGTAATGGTTTCCAAATCTTAAATATAATTACCTTTGCACCTTCTGAAAATCAGTGAAGACACCTATAGAAAATATTAAAGATATTCTCTCTAATAAAAAGAGAATCACATTGTTTCTGCATTTGAATCCCGATGGAGATTCGATCGGTTCATCGTTAGCATTACAGGCTGTTTTAGAAAAAATCGGGCATCAATGCACCATTATTTCGTCCGATTTTATCAACAATTCGATTAATTGGCTTCCCGGAGTCGAAAAAATCTTGATTGCCAAACGATGTATGAGAACCGTTCAAAAAATCATTCAAGAAACAGAAGTTTTCTTTTGTGCCGATTTTAATCAACTACACCGTATTGGAACACTTTCTCAATATGTGTTGAAAAATCCCTCACCGCGCATTCTCATTGATCATCATATTCATCCTAATCCTGATGAATTTCAAATGATTATTTCTGACACTACGGCTTCATCTACTGCTGAATTAGTATTTAGATTTCTGAATGAAATGTCGTGGACAGAATACATGGACAACAACATCGCCACTTGTTTATATGTTGGAATCATCACCGATACAGGTTCATTGAGTTATAGCTGTTCGCACTGCGGCATCTATCAAACCATTGCAAAACTGATGGAATATGACGTAAATATCGAAAAAGTACGAATTCGTATTTTTGGATCTTACGGCGAATCACATCACCGCATTTACGGCTATGCTTTGCAAAAAATGAAAATTCTGACGGAATTAAGAGCAGCATATATCATTTTGAACAAAGAAGAGTTGAAAAGATTTAACTATCATATTGGCGATACTGAAGGACTTGCCAACGAATGTATTTCGTTAAGAAACATTGTCTTCGGCTGTTTAATTTCAGAACGAGAAGGTGGTGTGAGAATTTCTTTCCGTTCGCGTGGCGATTTTGATGTGAATGTTTTAGCACGTCAAGAATTTGAAGGCGGTGGACACAAAAACGCATCCGGAGCCGATAGCAGCAAAACACCCGAAGAAACCGGAATTTATTTGGAAGAGATTTTACAAAAATACAAAGATCAACTTTTGGCTGTCGAATTATGAAATTTCTTCTTATCCTATTGATTTGCATCTTTAGTTGCACCGCTTGCAACAACGAAACCGAAACACCGAAAACATCCACCAAAAAATCGGTAATCGATCATTATATGAAAGAGGTTAATAAAGATGTTGCTTTGGAAGAATTAGAACAAATCGACTTGTTATTAGAACGTTATCAATGGCCCGTTACCGAAACAGGCACCGGCATTCGATATTGGATTTATGAACAAGGAAACGGACGAAAATTGAGTAACGGAGATCGAATTCAAAGTGAATATACCATTCATCTTATCAACGGCAATGAAGTTTATAACTCCGACAACGACGGTTTGATGGATTTAGACATCGGAAACAGCAATGTAACGCCCGGTATGGCAGAAATGGTCCATTTGTTGCACGAAGGTGATGGCGTAAAAATTATTATTCCGTCTCATTTAGGTTTTGGATTAGCCGGCGATGGCCAAAAAATTCCGTCACGTGCCACTTTAATTTACGACCTCAAAAAAATTAAGATTATCCGTTAATCCATAAAAATAAAGTATCATAGATTAAAACACAACAATTATGCAAAAATTATTATTTACCTTTTTAAGCATTTGTCTTTTTTTGACTGCTTGTAATAGCAACGATGAAAAAGTTTCTGACGACTTAAAAGATTTTGAAAAAATCGGCGATATTTATTACAAAAAATTCACTTCACATCCCGATTCTGCAAAAATAAAAATGGGCGATGCTCTATTCCAACAAGTGGGTTGGGGCACCAAAGATTCTGTAGTGATGCCTATTGGCGATCAACATTTTACAATTTTAACCAACAAATTATTATCGCAAGAAGTGGTTGATATTTACGAGTTGATGAACGAAGGTGATTCTCTCACTATGGTAGTTCCTCCAAAAGTATTTTTCCGCTTATATGGCAGCATTCCCATGGCATTCAGCGATAACGAACCCGTGTACTATACTGTAAAAATCAACAAAGTGATTTCCAACGATGTATCGACATTTAAAACCTCTGCAAGCGGATCGTTATACAAAATCACCAATAGCGATTCTATCGGTAAAAAATCGTTTGACGGATGTGTTCAATTTCAACAAAATATTTTAGCCTCGAAAGATTCCATTATCAGTATGGAGCCGGCTTATCCGGTTTTGTTGTCGAAAGAAAGTTTTCCGCCCGAAATTTACGATGTGTTAATGGAAATGAGTGAAGGTCAATTTGCTACCATTGTTTTAGATCCATCTGTTTTGTTTGAAGAATCGGAAGAGGTTAAACAAACTTTTGGTGTTGACGGAAAAGTTTATTTATACGTCAGTTTGCAAGGAATTTTAACCCGTGCCGAATTTGAAACCATGATGCAACAAGAGCAAGCTGCCGCCGGACAAATGACCGGTTCACAAAAAGAGATGGAAGCTGCTGCATTTCAAGAATATATGAAAGTCAACAATTTGGAAGGAAAAACAACTAAAAGCGGTTTAGTGATTATTACCGAAAAAATGGGTTACGGAAAAATGCCCGCTAAAGGACAAAAAGTAAAAGTTCATTATCGCGGTTATTTTTTAGATGGAACCACTTTCGACAGCTCGTATGATCGCGGAACGCCGGCAGAATTTCCTTTAGGCGAAGGATATGTGATTTCGGGTTGGGACGAAGGTATTGCCACCATGAAAGTGGGCGGAAAAGCTAAATTGTTAATTCCGTCAAATTTGGGTTATGGAAAAGAAGAACGTTCGGGAATCCCTCCTAATAGTCCGCTTATTTTTGATGTAGAACTTTTGAGCGTAGAATAACAATAAAAACTTATTATAAATATTAATAAATCTAATGAAAAAAATTTTTTTAGTAATGATTGGAGCCGCCATGATGATGACAGCCTGTAACAACAATGGTTTTGACAAAACCGAAAGCGGGATCGAGTACAAAAAACACATCACCGCAAAAGATGCCCAACCGGTTCAAGAAGGAAACGTAATATTCATTCAAGCCGCCTTAGGGACAAAAGATTCCATCTTCCAAGAAACTTCACCCGAAGTACCGATGTTATTGAGCAAAGAACAAATGCCGGCATCTTTGTACGAAGTTTTATCCTTATTAAATGTAGGCGATTCCATGACCGCTCTTTTAAATCCGGTAGATTTCTTCGGATCTGCACAAAATGTTCCTCCATTCTTTGGTGAAAACGACAAATTGTATTTTCACGTTCAATTGAACAAAACCATGACTATGGAAGAGTATGAAGCAGAAGAAAAAGCTAAAGCAGAAGCTCGTTTTGAAGAGGAAAAAGTCATGTTACAAGAATATATGACTTCAAACAACCTTGAAGGAGCTCCTACGGAAAGCGGTTTAATTCTGGTTACTATTCAAGAAGGCAAAGGACAAGCTCCTATCGCCGGTCAAAATGTAAAAGTACATTATACCGGATACCTTTTAGACGGCACTAAATTCGACAGCTCTGTTGACCGCAACGAACCGTTTGAATTTCCATTAGGCATGGGTCGCGTGATCCGCGGATGGGACGAAGGCGTTGCTTTGATGAAAGTTGGCGGTAAAGCCAAATTATTAATTCCTTCAACATTAGCTTACGGAAGTAGAGATATGGGCGTGATTCCTTCCAATAGCCCGTTGGTTTTCGACGTAGAATTAATTGAAGTTTCAGCTGCTCCTGAAAAATAAGAACAATATTATCTATAATATTTGGCGTATAGGAAAAAATAGCTTTTTTTTTATTGCTCTCGCTGATGACATTAGTTATTAACGAGAGCTACAAAAAAATATTTCTAAAAATAAATCATTATAAGATAATTATTAATTATAAAATATAAAATCATGAAAAAAACTATATTTGTTTTATTGGGATTGTCTTTATTGTGTCACCCTTTAACGACCACGGCGCAAGAAAAATATGCCATTATAATTACACATATTCATGGTGGACCTAATCACCAATTATTAAAATTATCATGGAACGACACTTTTTTAATATGGGAAATGCTAAGAAATAGAGGATTCTCAAATGAAAATATTTTCGTCTTTTTCGAAGAAGGAGAAGATTATTCTAGTACAACAGAGTACGCACAAAGATATAAACCAGATAACACTATAATAGTAGACTATAGTGCATCTCGCAGAAATGTGCGAAGTGTTTTAAATTGTTTATATGATGGTAGTCATGATTTTCCACTTATTAACGAAAATGACTTTTTGTTTGTTGCAATAGCTACTGATGGCCACTATGATTCACTAGGCTCATCATCAATATCTTTGATAGATACTATTATGAATGACATAGAGTTTGCAAATTTATTAAATCGAATTCCTGCATATAAAAAAGTATTTTGGCTTCAAAATAATAATGCAGAATATTTTGCAGATAATTTACTTCAAGAAAACTCAATATTTATGTTTCAAAATAGAGTTGAAAAAATTGTTGTTGCGGATGATAGCATTTGTATAGAAAATGAAATAATAAATGATAGTATTTATTATCATAGTGAATTTGATTATCACTTATTATCAGCCTTAACAAGTTTTTCGCCTGATTCCCTTAACTATTATTGCACACCATTGGAATTATTTTCTGATGCAGATCTCAATCAAGATAGTTTAATTTCAATTCATGAAGGTTTTGATTGGGCAGATTCACACAATTCAACTAATATACCTTTCTTTATGATTGATTCAAGTAGCATTGATACCTTTACATCTATAGAATATCCAACTTTATTGCATCGTAATTTATATGCCGATGAAACACATCGTGGATTAATAGGAATTTCTGAAACAATTCATGTTCCAAGTGGTAAAGAGCTCATTTTCAAAGAAAATTCAAAAGTATATCTTTTAAATGATGCCGAACTGATTGTAGATTTCAATGGCACTTTAATCATCGAAGATAGCGTTCAATTCTTTGGAAATGAAAACAATACTATAATAATCAATGGCAATATCGTGATTGGAGAAGGTGTTTCTTTTAATGCTGCCAACCATGATAACTTTTTTTCCGGATTGTATCTAAATCGTCCTGATTTGGAGTCTTCATTCATTGGAAGTACATTTAATAAAAGCGGTCTTACAAATTTTGCAAAACGAATGAATATTTACAATAGTCAATTTATCAACTGTGATTCTGTTCGATCTTTTCGTGGTAATATTACTATCTCTGAATCTATGTTTAATAATAGTCTGATTTATTGTACCAATACAGCGAACAACAATCAATTGTCCACCATTTACGATTGTACAATTTACAACAATAAGACAGGAATATTTATCGAAAGATACGGATTTTTCAATATTTATGATAATATAATTATAGGGCAGGATTCGTCATATTTGATTAGTGAAGCAATCAATATCAATAATTCAGGATTCGCAATTTCAACATTAATTCCTTATTCTTCAATTAGTAACAACATTCTTGAATCATATAAATGTGGTCTTCTTGCATACAATAGCAATGGAGTCATCCTAAACAATACTATTCAAAACAATCAATTTGGTATTCGACTTCTTGGCACTTGTAATATTCAAATAAAAGGCAATAGCGATGCAGTTACTAATACTCAAACTCAACAGATCAAAAACAATTCATCATATGAATTATATGCAACAAGATTATCGATTCCCACACTAGTAAGATATAATGTCATAACAGATGAAAATTCACTTACAGTTTGTCCTTATGTCTATTATGATTATAATATGAGCAATAATTCCAGAATGTATGATATAAGATATAATTGTTGGGGTGATTTTTTTTACCCCTACACTCATTTATATATAGTAAGCGATAATTTTACATATTCTCCAATGTGGTGCCCTTCAGGAGAAATAATTAACAGCCAATCAAATGCAGAATATTTATACGCATCGGCTACAGCCAATGCAAATGCCGGTAATTATAGTATGGCTCAAACATCGTATAAAGAAGTAATTGATAATTATCCGACATCGGATTATGCACCATCAGCCATGAAAGAGTTGTATCGCATTGAAGATAGTGTCGGAAATGACTTTTTCACTTTGAAAAATTACTATCAAACCAATGATACCATCAAAGAATACGAAAATTTATCAAAATTAAGTCAAACAATGTCAAATCTTTGCGATATTAAATTACAAAACTATTCTGATGCAGTCAATTGGTTTGAAGAACGGATTATTAATCCACCCAGCTTTCAAGACAGCATTTTTGCAGTTGTTGATTTGGGATATCTTTATCTGCAAATGGAAGAGGTGGGTGCAAAAGCCATCGGCTCTTTAAAACAGTTTATTCCAAAATCTAAAAAAAAATACGATGTACATCGTAGCGAACTTCTTGCTTTACTACCTGCTCAAATTGAAGATCAACATTATGCAATCAATTCTTCTGCAAAACAAGGAATTCTTATTCAAAATCATCCAAATCCTTTTTCATCTTCCACAAAATTTCAATATTCGATTGAAAATGAAGCCTTTGTAACAATTCTTATTACAGATCATTACGGTAAAATAATAAAAAAGTTGGAGCATGGAAAAAAAATGAAAGGGCTGTATGAAGTGTCCTTCAAAAATACTACCTTTGCTTCCGGAATATATTTTTACACCTTAATAATTGACGGTGCAGTTTGCGATACCAAAAAGATGGTGATTATTCGATAATAGCCAATAAAATGCTCATAAATGAGCAAACCAAAGTTGTTTTGCCTGCTCATTTTATAGTTTGAATTGTTAATCTAAAAATAGCCACAATGAAACGTATTACATTATATTTCTTTATACTTCTTATTAGCTGTGCACGAACGGTTTTAGCCCAAACTTGGAGTGAACCGATTACAATTTACGAAGGCGAAAGTACCAACCCCGATTTTTCGTTTGATAAAAA
>JAQUSR010000091.1 GCA_028710155.1 Bacteroidales bacterium
TTGTTTTTGTATTTTGTGCCTGTAGGATTATGGTTTACGGCACTTTTATCCAACGTACGCGTTTCACTGCTCCAGTTGGTCTTGATGCGTTGGCGGAAAGTACCACCACGTGTTATCGTACAAAGCTTAATCTCCTCGACAAAAGCCGGCTTGAGATTAAATCGCGATGAATTAGAAGCTCACTATTTAGCCGGAGGTAATGTGATTAAAGTAGTCAATGCACTCATATCAGCCGACAAAGCCAACATGGGACTTGATTTTAAAACAGCCACAGCCATAGATTTAGCGGGACGTGATGTATTAGAAGCCGTTCAAATGTCGGTCAACCCAAAAGTAATTAACACACCAGCCGTTACAGCAGTAGCAAAAGATGGTATTCAGTTGATTGCCAAAGCACGTGTTACTGTTCGTGCCAATATTCGCCAATTGGTGGGTGGAGCAGGCGAAGAAACGGTTTTGGCTCGTATTGGAGAAGGAGTTGTTTCCTCCATCGGTTCTGCCGTTTCACATAAGCAAGTACTAGAAAATCCTGATACTATTTCTAAAGTTGTGTTAGAAAAAGGTTTAGATTCAGGAACAGCTTTTGAAATTCTCTCTATTGACATTGCCGACATCGACATCGGAAAAAACATTGGAGCTGTTTTGCAAATGGATCAAGCCAATGCCGATAAACACATTGCCCAAGCAAAAGCAGAAGAAAGACGTGCTATGGCAGTTGCGCTTGAACAAGAAATGCAAGCCAAAGCACAAGAAGCTCGTGCTAAGGTAATTGAAGCTGAAGCTGAAATTCCGAAAGCCCTTTCAGAAGCTTTTCGTTCCGGTAATTTAGGTATTATGGACTATTACAAATTTCAAAATATTCAAGCTGATACTGAAATGCGAAAGAAGATTGTTCAACCCGATAAAAAGAACAATGACACTAGTTCAAAAAAATAGATCATTATCAACACAAAAAATACTTATTAAATAATACATATTATGACAAATGATTTTTCAAGTAAAGAGATAATTTTGGTTCCGACCGATTTCTCTGAAGTATGCGAACAGACCATAGACAAAGCCGCTTCGCTTGCCCAAAAAATGAATAAAAAACTGATGATTCTCCATGTATTTGACAACAAAACGATTGAAATGTTAAATACTTTGAAAAAAGGAGAAGAATTTTTGGTGGAAATAATGTCAGAAAGAGTCAAACAACTTATCAAACAATTTTCCATCAACGCTGATTTCACAATTCGTCACGGTGATATTTTTGAAAAAATCGGTGATGTTGCCACAGAATTAGAGGCTTTTTTCATCATTATGGGAACTCATGGAAAAGTGGGATTACAACAAAAATTGTTTGGAAGTCGTGCAATGAGAGTTGTTGACAATTCACCGGTACCTATTTTAATTCTCCAAAGTAATGCACCGGAATTGGAGATGAAAAACATCTTATTTCCTTTAAATGTGAATGCAAATGTTCGTCAAAAAGTAGGTTGGACGGCTGTTTTTGCTAATATTTTCAATGCCAATGTTCATATTTATCGTTTTTATGAAAAAGAAGGTGAAATTAATGAACAAAAACAAAAGGTGATACTCAAGCAAATCACTGATTATTTTCATGATTTCGATGTTACTACCTCTGATGAAATTGCACCTGCTACCGGCAATTTTGGTGATCAAATTTTAGATTGTGCTCATCATGTCGGAGCCGGAATGATTGTAATTATGTCTACACAAAATCGTTTCTTCAACATCAACTTTGGAGAATATGACGAAAAAATGATCTTTAATAAATACAATATTCCTGTATTATTGGTTAATCCAAAATTCTCGGATACTATTCAAATTGGAGGATAATTGTTTTTATCATCTATTGAATGAATAATACAATAGAATTAGTTCTGATAGCTATAGGGCTTTGTATGGATACATTAGCGGTTTCAATTGCCGCCGGATGTTTTATGAAGCCCTATAAAATTTCTTTATTGCTTCGTTTTGCGATTATTTTATCGATATGTCAAGCAGTTATGCCTTTTTTTGGATGGCTTGCCGGAGAAACAATTATCGAATATATCAAAGATTATGATCATTGGATAGCTTCTGTGTTATTAGCATTCATTGGCGGAAAAATGTTTATTGAAGGATGTCATTTAAAAAGCTGCGATCAAGAAAAAACAAATTCATTTAATCCCAACTCATTATGGGTTACGATGACGCTTGCTGTTGCCACTAGTATTGATGCGTTAGCAGTTGGCTTTAGTTATTCGGCTTTAGGAAGAAATATTGGAAGTTTAATAATAGCTTGTGCTATTACCACTTTTCTTTTTGCCATAGGCGGATTGTTCTTAGGTCATCGATTTGGAGCAAAGCACAAAAATATTGCAGAAATCCTTGGAGGAGTTATTCTCATAATTATCGGTATAAAAATTGTCATAGAGCATTGTTGTTTGTAAAAAACCTTTTCATGTGACACAAAAAAAGCGACTACCTTAATAAGATAGTCGCTACTTTTTTAATCTATTCAATTATTGAACAGGAACTTGCTCAACAGCAGTAGAATCAATCACTACTTGAACAGCACCTTCTACAACTTCCATATTGGAGTTGAAAAGTTGTTGAGCTGCATCAAATTCAGCTTGACGAGCAGTTAAAGCATCTTGATACGATTTCTCATATCCATTTGATCTTTCACCTTGAGCAACAAGGTCTTTATCATTTTGGATTTGTGCATTTACGTTAGTTGTAGCTGCCAAATAATCGTTAGCTAAAACCATTAATTCAGCGTATTCACAAGTAACACCTTCGATGGTGTCCACTGTGGTAATCACTGCATCTTCGTAATAAGCAGTAAATTGATCGTTAAAACGATTCATTTTAACGAAACAACTATCCAAATCTGCGACAGCCTCTTTGTTGACTTCAGGAGCACAAGAGATCATAGAGAAAACGACTACAAAAACACTTAATAAAACTGAAAACTTTTTCATTATTAAAAATATTTAGAAAATTATTTTGCAACTCTTTCAAGCCATTTAACCATTCCGAACATAACGCCCATAGAAAGGAAACAAATAGCGAAAAATACCGCCCAACATTGCCAAATTGGCATTTTGTTGTACATTAATGGACCGATCCATAATAATCCGTTGCCTACTGCTGTAGCTCCAAGCCACAAACCTTGACATAATCCGAGAAGATTTTTCGGAGCCACTTTTGAAACGAATGATAGTCCGAGTGGAGAAATGAATAACTCAGCCACAGTAAGGAAGAAGTATAAAACAAACATAATCCAAACTCCGGCTTTCATAGATTCTGCTTCTAGTGCCGGTAAAGTTTTAAAGTCGGCTGCCGAAGGATACCCTTGAATATGGGAAAATATGGCAAGGAATAGATAAGCACATCCGGCAATTCCCATACCAATAGCAATTTTTCGTGGAGTTGAAATCTCTTTACCTTTTCTGTTCAATGCTCCGAAAATCATCATAATAATAGGTGTTAAAACGATGACGAAGAATGGATTAATAGCTTGCCAAATTTCAGGTGCAACTACTGAAGAATTCACGAAATCTCTAGCAAATAGCGATAACGAAGTACCATTTTGATGGAACGAAAACCAGAAGAAAACTGCAATACCCAAAACTGCAAATAAAGCATACATTCTTTGTTTGATCTCTTTTGCCATAGCTTCTTTTTCTTCTAATGTGTAATCAACAGATGAAACAGCAGCTTTTTTGGCCGGATTCGGAAGGCTATTTTTGGTTGTAATAAAAATAATCAAAGAGATGAGCATTGCTGCAACAGAAGCGATAAATGAATAATGGATACCTGTGTTAAAAACATTGAGATAAGTTTGGCAGAATGCTGTTAAATCAGCAGGAACTTGTGTTGTTACAAGAGTAATCAAATCTTGCATTTTTTGTAATGCTTCGGGAGCCATTGCTGCTCCTTCTTGCATATATTGATGACATAAAGCCGGCAAACTTGCATTATAAGCCAAATTATGAACGCCTAACCACCACTCTCTTAATAAAGGAGCAACAAAAGGTGCAATCAAACCGCCAACGTTGATAAAAACATAGAAAATTTGAAATCCGGAATCACGTTTACTTTTGGCAATGCGTAATGCATCTTCTCCTTTTTTTGCGGCTTCCATTTCGAAATTGTCATACATTTGACCAACAATTGCTTGCAAATTACCTTTAAACAATCCGTTACCGAAAGCAATGCAAAACAGAGCGAGACAAGTAAGCGGGAGTAACCAACTGACATTTCCTGAAGTTGCAAGGATTGGAATTGACAAAACAACATATCCTAAAGCCATGATAACCAATCCGGTCATAATAGTTCCTTTGTAATTTTGTTTTTTGTCGGCAATTAATCCACCAACTAAGCTAAGTATATAAATTCCTGCATAAAAACACGAATAAATTATTGTAGCTGTTGCATCGGTGAGACCAAATTTTGAACAAAGAAACAATACTAAAACGGCATTCATAATGTAATAGCCGAAGCGTTCTCCCATGTTACTCAGGGCTGCCGCTAATAATCCTTTAGGGTGATTTTTAAACATAAACAATAGATATTTAATTAATTAATACTTGCTCACCTTTGTCTTTTCTGTTACTTAAAAAAAACGTGCAAAGGTATTCATTCCAAATAGATATACAAGTCAAATTTAATTTTTTTTAATTATTAACTTTTTTTAACTTTTCAATATTAGTAATTACTTTTTTAACGATCCATTATTAACATTTTATAAGTTTTATTGTCTGATATTCATCATAAACTAATAATTTTATAATTGGAATAATTACAATAGTTTAAGTCATTAATATAAATAAAGAAAGAGAATAAACATCAGCATAAATCCTAACAGAAAACCCAAAATTACTTGCGATTTTGAATGCGCTTTTAATCTTAGTCGAGCAAAAATAATCATCAAAGAAAGTGTCATACAAATCACACTAAACCACCAAAATGTGTGATTAAAGATCAATGAAAGAGCCACAAATAATCCGGTGACCGCACCTATTCCTATAGCATGAATACTGATTTTCCAAAAATAGTTGATGATAAGAATGCCAATTTGCAGTAGTAACATTCCGAAAAAAAAGGTTTCAAGAACAGAAGACTGAAATATTTTATGTAGAAAAAAACAGATTATAGAATATATTAAAACGTTGAAAATGTATGGAATCCAACGTTCTTGTTTCGTTTCCATTTGAAAACTTTGAATCTTTCTAAAATGTTTCAAAACAAGCATCATCAAACAAGGAAGAAGAGTGGCTGAGAATAGTATAAAAAACGTTACTTCTATTTTTTGTGAAATTGATGTAACAGAGCCTAATAATAATAAAGGTGTCCATATCAAAATCAGCGTTACGTAAAACAAAAGAAATACGGGATGAAAAATGAACGAAACGATTTGAGCGATTTTTGGATTCATTTTTTCAGAAATCATAATTTTTTCCGTAATCGGGCAGGCTGAATGCCAAGAACTTCGCGATATTTTGCAACGGTTCTTCGGGCAACGATATATCCTTTTTCTTTTAAAATATCGACCATTTTTTCGTCTGTCAACGGGCGTTTTTTATCCTCTTTTTCGATGCACTCTGTAAGGATTTGTTGAATTTCGCGTGTTGAAACGCTCTCCCCTTCTTCGTTCTCCATTGATTCAGAAAAGAAACTTTTGACAGAAAAGGTACCAAAAGGTGTTTGAGCAAATTTTGAGTTGGCAACGCGAGAAATGGTGCTGATGTCCATGTGAACAATATCTGCAATATCTTTCAAACGCATGGGCTTTAGTTGCGTATCGTCTCCGGTCAAAAAATAATCTTTTTGATAATCCATAATGGATTGCATGACAATCTCTAATGTACTATAACGTTGCTTAATGGAATCCATAAACCAACGAGCTGCATCAATTTTTTGCTTAACAAATAATAGGGCTTCTTTGTCTTGCACATTTTTGACTTTCGCTTTGGAATAATGATCCAACATTTCTGAATAATCGCGACTAATGTGCAATTCGGGTAAGTTTTTGTTATTCAGCGAAAGCTCCAATTTGTCGTTATTCGATGTGATAATAAAATCAGGAATAATCACCTGCGTATTAGAAACCACATTCTCGAACGAACCGCCCGGCTTAGGATTGAGTTTTAAAATTTCGTTAATTATATTTTTTAACTCATTTTCAGTCAGTTTGGTCTTTTTGATAATTTGATCGTAGTGACGTTTTGAAAATTCTTCAAAAAAATGGGTTAAAATTAATTGAGCCTGAATAATTAATGAATTTTGTTCTTTTTGTTTTAATTGCAACAACAAACATTCCTGCAAATTTCTGGCACCCACGCCGGCAGGGTCAAAATCTTGAATAACTTCTAAAACGTCTAAAACATCGTCAATGGTAACATTTAGGTTGGCGGTAAACAACAAATCGTTGGCAATGGCAGATGGGTCGCGCGATAGATACCCCGAATCATCGATACTTCCGATAATTTGTTCGCCAATCAATTGTTCTTTTTCTGTTAAAGGACGCAGACGAAGTTGTTGCAACAAACGCTCGTGAAACGAATCTCCGGAAGAGTAAGGATCTTCGCGATCATTTTCTTCAGGGTTATTATTGGTATAAAGTTTATATTCAGGCGTTTCGTTTTCATCAATGTAATCAGAAAGGTCAAATTCGTTTTGAGCATCCGATTCTTTTTCGTAATCTGTTTCAGATGATTCTGAATCTTGTTCCCACGATTCTTCCGTTTCTTGTTCTAAATTCAATTCAGTTTCTGCGACATCATGTTCATCATCATCCACTTGTTCCAAAGCCGGATTGGATTCAATCTCCTCTTTGATTCGTTGTTCTAAAGCAATAGAAGACAATTGCACCAATTTCATCAACTGAATTTGTTGCGGTGACATTTTTTGCTTCAATTGCTGTGTCTGTGTTTGTCGAGATGTTGTTGACATGATTATTATGATTAATGGTGCCGATTTAAAACCTGCTCAACATAGAAAGCAAAAATTTGATGGCAAAGATATTAAAAATTTGCACTTTGCGGTGTACGCGGGAAAGGAATCACATCGCGGATGTTGGTCATGCCTGTTACAAAAAGCAGCAGACGTTCAAAACCTAATCCAAAACCACTATGAGGAACGCTTCCATACATTCTTGTTTCCAAATACCACCACATATCTTTATCCGGAATTTGCAACTCATCGATGCGGTTTTTCAGTTTGGTATAGGATTCTTCACGTTGCGATCCGCCGATGATTTCACCGATTCTCGGAAATAAAACATCCATGGCACGCACGGTTTTTCCGTCATCGTTTTGTTTCATATAAAAGGCTTTGATCTCTTTCGGATAATCGATTAAAATAACCGGTTTTTTGAAATAGTTTTCCACCAAATAGCGTTCATGTTCCGATTGCAAATCAACGCCCCAATAAACAGGATATTCCCATTCGTGCTTTTCTTTTAAAAGAATATCAATGGCATCGGTGTATTTTAAACGTACAAAATCGTTGTGAACCACAAAATTAAGTCTTTCAATCAACTCTTTGTCGATCATTTTGTTTAAAAATTCCAAATCTTCGCGACAATGGTCTAACGCATATTGAACCAAATATTTCAAGAAATCTTCTGCCAAATCCATGTTTTCTTCCAACTCATAGAAGGCAACTTCAGGTTCAACCATCCAAAATTCGGCTAAATGTCTGGGCGTGTTAGAATTTTCTGCACGAAATGTGGGACCGAAAGTGTAAATTTGCGACAAAGCCAAGGCTCCTAACTCACCTTCCAACTGTCCCGAAACAGTCAAACTGGTTTGACGTCCGAAAAAGTCTTTCGTATAATCGATTTTTCCTTCCGGTGTTTTGGGCGGGTTATCTAACGGCAACGTGGTTACTTGAAACATTTCGCCGGCACCTTCGCAATCAGAAGCAGTAATTAGAGGGGTGTGCAGATAAAAGAAACCTCTATCGTTGAAATATTTATGAATGGCATACGCCATAGCGTGACGGATTCTTAAAACAGCGCCAAAAGTATTAGTTCGTGGACGAAGGTGTGCAATGGAACGCAAAAACTCCATGGTATGTCCTTTCTTTTGAAGCGGATAGGTGTTTGGATCTGCCGGTCCGTAAATCAAAATTTCGGTAGCGTGAATTTCACAAGCTTGACCTTGTCCGGGCGATGCTACCAAAGTACCCGTAACCGAAATACCTGCACCGGTAGAAATTTGTTTTAAAATATTTTCATCAAAATCGGGAGCATCAGCCACCACCTGCATATTATTAATGGTAGAACCATCATTCATTGAAATAAAAATAATGGCTTTGTTATCGCGTTTTGTTCTCACCCAGCCTTTTACATTGACCATCGAACCGTATTCTTGTGATTGTAACAGTTCGCAAATTTTTGTTCTTTTCATTAAATTGCTACTTTTAAAAACCGAGGGCAAAGGTAGAATTATTTAGATTATGATTTTAAATGTAATCAAAATAATCATTGTCAATAAATCTCTTTTTGTAAGCAGATTAAAAAAAAATAAATATTATTCTTGGTTTTTAAAAAAGTTTTACCTTTGTCGCTGTTTTTGAAACGAAAAGTTCTTTATTTCTGAGTTAAAAAAAAGCGTATGCTTTCTTCTTGTTTCTTGAAATCTCGACAGTTTCATTCCGTGCAAGGGTAAAGTTTAATACTCACGTATTGATACGTGGGCTTTATTTACTTAATATGTACGGAAAAGGTAGTCGAGAACCTCAAGAAACAGATTAAGTAAAAAGTCCCACGTTTTTTTATTGTTTATTTTGTCTAGTCCTGAAATAGCGTTACAATAAAAAGAGTAACATAATGAAAAAGACAGACAAAGAGTACGTTAAACGTACGCAGAAGGATTATCCGATTTCCTTTAAAATATCGGTGGTAAAAGAAAT
>JAQUSR010000092.1 GCA_028710155.1 Bacteroidales bacterium
GCGATTTTTTTTCTTTCTAATAAACATATAAAATATTTCGGGACACCCAAATAACGAAATAATCAATTATATATTATTGATTATCAAATATTTATTTGGGTGTCCCAAAAAAGTGCGGAAAACAGGAGTGATTTATTAGAAAAATCATTTTTTTTGACGATTGTATGGCGAAAGAAAAGATGGAGTTTACCAAAAAAACAAAGAATAAAATGGAGGTTGTTGATTTTTTCTTTCGATGTTCAACCCCGTTATTGAAGAAAAAAATTGAATTCTAAGTTTTTTGTTTTTGTTTTTTTGCTGCAGGAAACAAAATGTTATTCAAAATTAAACGGTAGCCCGAATTATTGGGATGAATATTTAAATCAGTAGGCGGATCTCCTACAAAATGTTGGTAATCAGCCGGATCATGGCCGCCTAAAAATGTCCAAGTTCCTTTTCCGTAATCGCCGTGAATATAACGGGCTTCATCTAAACCTTTGTTTTCACCCATAATTAAAACTTCCGGTTTGATATAGGCTTTACGAAAAGCAGTTGATTGTCCCATAAATCCTTGAATAATTAATTCGTGATTTTGGCAAAGCATTGTCGGAACAGGATCCCATTTGGCAGAAAATTCAAATAAGACAAAGAGGTCGTTTTGTTCTTTTACCATTCTCATTCGATTTTGTACATCTACATCAATCGATGATATTTCGTATTCATAAGGATTTGTACTCAAAGTAAAGTTTGTGAAAGCCAAACATTTAGAATAATCTAATTTCGATTGAGCTTGCGGATCAGCAGGATCGCCATCGAACATAGATTCGCAGATATCAACTCCTTCGGCAGCCAACGCAACATCGAAACTATCGGGTGCACTACACATGGCAAACAGATAGCCGCCACCTACTACAAAATTTTTGATCTCTTTGGCAACCGCCAATTTCATCATCGAAACTTTTGAAAAACCCAAAGATTGCGCCATTGCTTCCGAGGTTGCCACCTCTTCTTGATACCAGCCGGCATTGCGATAACGTCCCCAAAATTTTCCATATTGTCCGGTAAAATCTTCGTGATGAAGATGTAACCAATCGTAAGTTGGTAGCACGCCGTCTAATACTTCTTTATCGTAAATAACATCGTAGGGAATTTCTGCATAGGTTAAAACCAATGTTACGGCATCGTCCCACGGTAATTTGTTTTTGGGTGAATAAACAGCGATTTTTGGAGCTTTAAACAATTTTGCAACATCTTGATTTGATTGAGGATCAGCAATTTCTTGTAAAATAGCAGAAGATTGAACGTCTGCAATTACTTGATAGCTGACACCGCGAAGCAGACACTCTTCTTCGATGGTGCTGTTGTGTTTACACATAAAACTTCCGCCACGATAGTTTAGCAACCAGTCAACTTCTACTTCATGTTGTATAGTCCAATAAGCAATTCCATAGGCTTTCAAATGGTTGGTTTGTGTTTCGTCCATTGGAATTAGCAAATAGGCAGAATGAGCTTGAAAGCCGAAACAAATAAAACAGAGTATTAACAAAAAACGTTTTATCATAAATATTTGGATTGTATGGAATTGATAAACTAATTCAACGAAAAAGAGCATCAAATATTTTAAAGATCGCCCGGAAATGGTTCATCAGGATTTTCTGAAGGCAACGATTCGTTCATTTTTGACCCAACGGTAATCACGGTTGCTTGAGAATCAAAATCTTCGTTGTTGCCCATAGGAGGATATTGATTTTCACCTTCATAAAAAATCACCGGGTCTTCAAATTTGGCACATTCGCCTTTGAAACGCAACCGAACTTCACCTAAAGCACCGTTACGATGTTTTGAAATAATCAAGTCTGCCATACCTGCTGTCGGACCATGTTCATCGGCATCAATTTGATAATATTCTGGTCGATAAACGAACAAAACCATATCGGCATCTTGTTCAATAGCTCCCGATTCACGCAAGTCGGCTAATATGGGTTTTTTGCTGCCTCCACGTGTTTCAACGCCACGGTTCAACTGCGAAAGCACTACAACAGGAACGTCCAATTCTTTTGCTAAACTCTTCAAACTTCGAGAGATAGAGCTGATTTCTTGTTCACGATTGCCACGTGTTTCGGGTGCTCCTGCCATCAATTGTAAATAATCGATGTAAATAATTTGAATGTCGTGTTGTTCTTTCAAACGGCGGCATTTGGCTCGTAACTCAAAGATAGACAATGCCGGAGTATCATCAATATAAATGGGGGCGTTGAGTAGCGGATTTAAACTTTGACTGAGCAGTTGCCATTCCGTTTCATTCAATTCTCCTTTACGCAACTTGGATAACGGAATGCCGGTGTGAGAAGAAAGAAAACGTGTAACTAATTGAGCTGCACTCATCTCTAATGAAAAAATCGCTACAGGATAAGGTTTTTCAAATTTAGTAACATCGTTGAGTGCCATCGAAAGTGCTACAGCGGTTTTTCCCATACTCGGACGTGCTGCAATAATGATAAGATCTGTTTTTTGCCAGCCGCCGGTGATGCGATCCAAATCTGTAAATCCGGAAGGAATACCGCGTAATTTTCCATCTGCCGACATCGCATTTTCAATGTCTTTCATGGCAATTTTTACCAATGTTTCTATCGGCTCATATTGGCGTCTGAAGTTCTCTTGACTGATATTGAATAAATTGGATTCAGCTTTATCCAACAAATCGAAAACATCGGTAGTGTCTTCGTAGGCATCACGAATAATGGCAGACGAAGTCTCAATCATTTGTCGTTGTATGAATTTTTCTACAATGATTTTGGCATGAAATTCAATGTTTGCGGCAGAAGCTACTCGATGGGTTAGATGAGTGATATAATATGGTCCACCCACTATTTCCAACGATCCGTTTGAGCGCAGTTCGTTTGTAACTGTAATTAAATCAATAGGTTCTGAATTTGAAAATAATTTTGAAATTGCAGTATAAATAATTTGATGGGCTTGTTTGTAAAACACTTCCGGTCGCAATAAGTCGATGACAGCAGTGAGCGCATTTTTTTCTAACAATAAAGCACCCAAAACAGACTCTTCAACATCGATGGCTTGTGGCGGAATGCGACCTGCATCAAATTCAGATATGGGCAAATTACTGCCTAAACCTAATTTATTGCGTTGATTTTTAGCTGTTTGATTTTTGTCTAAGCTTAGTGATTGATGACTATTTTCCATATTGCAAAAGTAGAGTAAATTGAAGAGAGCTGCAAACTTTTTTGAACGATGTTAATAACTTTTTCCCGACTTCGTGACGCTGTTTTTCGTGAAAATATCTTTTACAAATATTACATCGCTCCTTTATTGAATGAAAGGTTTTGTTATCGAATTGACGAAGTAAGGGATTAATATTGAAAAAAATCCGCTACATAAGGAGCGGATTTTTTTGTTTAAAGTGAAATGCAAATTTAAATCATCGACATAAAATGGCGCGGCAAGGGCTTCCATCGCAGTTAGCCCATTTGAGCGGTGCGGCACTCAAGAAATAGTTTCCTGCTTGAATATCTTTTAAAACCAAACCTTCTAAAATAACGATTTCTTTTTGAAGTAATATTTTGTGAATGACGGGCGTTTCATCGCCTTCGCCAACAGTCTGTTGTGCAACACCTACTAATAAAAAATCGGCTTCAGCCAAAGCGTGAGCCGCTTCCACCGTAATGATACCATTTCCTTTAATCAATAGGCGTTTGCAGCAATTTGGAGCTAAGTCAGATACCATTTTTGATGTAATTCGCTCATTCCATTCCACCACCGTTGCTTCACCGACACATTTTTCCAAATTGATTTGATCGACACATTTTCCGTCTTGCAAAAAGTGACGAGGAGCATCAATATGAGTAGCATTGTGGGCACACATGGTTACGTTGGAAAGATTATACGCATCGCCGTTGGAGATGCTGCAAACCTGCTGGCGTGAGGGAGCCAAATCGCCCGGGAAAACGAATCCGGAAAAAAGCTCTTGTGAGATGTCAAAAATCTGCATAACTATTGATAGTTAATAAATTGTACTTTAAAAAATCCCCCATTTTCTCACCAGTCGTAATAATCCGGTGGGTAACAGATGTACCAAAAAAATTCCGATGTGGTTGATGATTCCCGGTGTGATACGCGATTTTCCGCGAAACATGGCACGAACACCTTTTTTTGCCAACCGTTGCGGAGTGATAATACAACCTGTTTTGACACCGATTTTGGTTGCGCGGTCGCTCAAATTGTATAAATTGGTGGCTACGGCTCCCGGACAAACAGCGGTTACATTCACCCCTTCGTAATACATTTCAACATGGATGGAACGACTAAAATTCCGTAAAAAACGTTTGGTGGCTCCATACGTTGCCAATTTTTGAACGGCAATATCAGATGTAATGGAACACATGTTGAGAATATAGCCTTTGTGTCGTTGCACCATATCTTGTCCGAAATAGTAAATCAACATGGAAGGCGTATTGACATGTAGATTGAGAATCAATTTGTTGAATGCTTCCGAATCTTTCAAAAAGTCTTTGTCGTGATAAACGCCGGCGTTGTTAATTAGCACCTCCACTTCCAAATTTTGTGCTTTGCAAGTGTCGTACAACTCTTTAGCGGCATCGGGTTTACCCAAATCGCGCATCAAAGCCACAGTTTCAACAGAAAACTCTTTTTTGATGAGATCGGCTTTTTCTACAATAGCGTCTGCTTCGTTGCTCACCATTACCAAGTTATAGCCTCTTTCTGCCATCACGCGTGCATATTGATAACCGATTCCTGAACTGGAACCGGTTATCAAAGCATAGCGTTGATGGTTGTTATTTGTACTTTTATTTCGCATTGTTTTTCAAAATTACAAAGTTCAAAAACTTTTCACTATTGGATAACGTATTGAAATTGTTTTTATTGAAGTAACAATTTCTATCGTGTTATTTTCGAACCAACGATTCGATATAGTCGCACATGGTTTGAACGCCGTTTTCTTGATTGATTTGTGCAGCAATTTTTTCGGCATTTTGTTGATAGGTAGGATTTTCGACTACCTCACGAACTTTTTCTTTGATGACCTCTAAACTTAATTTTTTAGAACGTATCCAATCGGGACACAGACCGCGTTTGTAGCATTGATATGACCAATAAAATTGATCAATAATCAACGGCAAATGCAGTTGTGGTTTTCCGAAGCGGGCTGCACTATGCGTTGTTCCACATCCGGCATGAGAAATGATGGCAGTACAATACGGGAAAATCAGTCGGTGCGGCAAAAAGTTTTTCAAAATATAGAGATTGTTGGAATGGTTTTCGTCTTTAAAATATTTTGACCAACCGGCTCCGACAATTAATCTATAGTTCAATTGTTGGCAAGCATCAAAAAGCAGTTTGTAGAAATTTTCGGCATCAGGATAATCGCAACTGCCGATGGTGAAAAAGAGAATCGGCGTGGTATCGGATTGCACAAACTTCATCAAATCTTGGACATCGGTTTCGTTGTAAGCTTCTTCATCGCTGAAACAATAGCCGATGGTTTTACACGATAATTTATTCCAAGCGGGATCGAAATCAGCTAAAACACCACTGTACACCAGCGCGTTGTTGCCATTAACAGAGGTGTAATGGCGGAAAAATGGGATTTTTTTCAAACCAAATTTAGCCCGACAACGATTGATGGTTTTATTAAGGTTTAAAGATCCCATTTTTTGAGAAATAAACCATAAAAATGAAGGTCGAAAAATCGGGTGTGGTTTTGGAAACGGAAATACCGGAGGCGGAATAATTTTACTGGGTATAATGGGGGCAAAAGAGGTGCGAATGAATGGAATACCACAACTTTCGGCAAGTGTTGGAGCTGCAATTTCGGTATTAGTGGCGATTAAAATATCATAATCTTTAATGATTTTCGGCAACCATCCGCATTGATATTCTGTTACACCGCGAATCCATTTAATCATATCCCAATCGCTGCGTGCTTCCGACATCAAATTTTCCATGTCGTCTTCTGTTTGAAGATAATATTTCAAATTAGCTGCTTTCGCTTTTTCTTCAAAAATAGTCGGCAAATTGATGGCAACCGTATGTCCTCGTCTTGTAAGCTCTTTAGCAACAGTGATATAAGGTAACACGTCGCCTTGAGAACCCCGCGTGATCATAAAAACTTTCATAAAAACAATTTTAAATTTTTGTTGGTTTTTCAACCGACATAAACCGATAATTAAATGATTCCTATTTCTTTTAATTTATTGGAGTCCAATTGATATTTTTCTTCCAAAGCCCGCAAAGCGGTGTCGCTGATATCAATAGGATGATTCAATTTTTTCATCTCTTTGCTTCCTTTCATCGAGTTGAAAATCATTTTCACCGGATTGAAAACCATAGAAGACATAATCCAACAACCGTGCGTACACCAACAATTGGCTTTAGCGCCGTGTCCGATAGCTTCAATTTCTTTTTTCATGGCATCGCCAAACATAATTTTTTGAATATCGCAGTCGTAATCTTGAACTTTTCCAATAGGTTCGCGCAATTCACAAGCTCTAAAACGACCGTCATAATCAATCACTAATGTGGTTTCTCCTGCCGTGCAATCCATGCCCCAAGGTGTTGGTCCATCGATATTTTTTGCACGAATGTTATAAAAGTTGCGATAAGTTCCAAGATACATGTTGCGTGCCATCATTTTTTTGAAACCGCTCATATCTTTTACAAAACGTTCGGCATAACCGCAATAATAGGGCGATGCAGCGTCTTGAATGATACGTAATGTGGCTTCTGTGAGTATTTTAACGCCGTCTTCGCGTGTTTCACCACGAGCCGCCTCGATGATATGAGACGAGGTGTTGAACCGACCAAAAATCCAACGCATGAAGTCGTTGATTTGATCAATGTTGAATTTAGTGATGACAGTAGAGATATTTTTGATGACCTTCGGGTCGCCGTTGAAAGCAGCATCGATTTTATGAAGGGTTTCAAGGGCTTTGTAAAAGTTTCCGGGTACACCGCGCTGACGATCATGTACTTCGCCAAAACCATCGAATGAAAGGCTGATGACGATGTTGGCATCGGGGCAATTTTTCCGAAAACGCGAAATCCATTCAATCACGCGATCGGGTTTTAAGCCGTTGGTCGGCATATTAACATCGGTGATATGGTTGTTTTTGTAAAACATTTCAAGAATTTCGGGCAAATCTTCACGCAAAGTCGGTTCACCACCGGAAAGCCACAAACGATTGAAATGTCCGGCACTTTCTGAAATTTTACGAATTTCATCAAAAGTTAAATCGTTTTCTTTCTTTGCCATATCGTTGGCATAGAAGCACATTGCGCATTTTGAATTGCATTTTCCGGTAACAAAAAGAAAAATGGATTCCAATTTTCTTTTATCCATACGCGCTTTTCCAAAGGAGCTGGATTGTTGATCGTTGCTCATAACTTATATAAAAATTCTTGTTTTTTTCTTATATTCGATATATTCGGGTTTGTTTTTCAACTGACGACTTTCCATCAGCCGAATGCTGATACCCAAAAACATAACAGTATTCAATAAGGCACCGATGCCACTCATCCACATTTCGGGAACCACAGAAAGCAGCATAAAATAAACGCCCCACCACATCATGATTTCACCAAGATAGTTAGGATGACGTCCGTGCTTCCACAAACCCACGTTGCAAACTTTGCCTTTGTGTTGTTTGACAAAACGGTGAAGTTGTCTGTCGGCAACCAATTGCAATACGACACATCCGATGCAGAGAAGGCAGGCTAAGTAGGTGAAAACATTGGCTTCCAATTTCATTTCAATTAATTGAAAACCGGGAATCATTGCCAAAAAGACGATCACTGTTGGCATCATGTTCAAACCGGTGAAGTTGATAAAATGAAACATAAAAGCATTTTGCGTTGTCCGAAATTTGCTGTAACGCCAATCTTCGGTATTGAGGTTTTTGAAGGTATATGCCCAATTTCCGGTCAAACGAATGGCCCAAATCCAAATTGCAACAAGCAATAAAATGGTTGCGGTGCTGCAACTGCCTAAACAACAAGCATAAGTAGTGAGCATTAATGGAGGAGCAACGCTCCAATAAGGGTCGTAAACGGAGGTGTTTTTGAAAATCAATCCGAAAATCCAAACGAAAACAGTAGCCGCAAAATCGGCGGCAAATAATCGCCATAAGATATTCCAAGTAGTTGATTCTGTGAATTTAAATACATACCAGCCAACAAAAAAGGCGGCAATGTAAACAATAGCTAAAATGATAAAGCTAATGCATCTCGATTCTTTTAATTTTTGCATAATAAAAAAACTTTTTTGCAACATTATTTTGTTCGTTTTTATCATTGTATATCAACAAATTAAAAACGATTTCAAACAATGTTGAATATGAATAAATAAATTAATTGTTCAATAAAATAAATTCGGAATTTGTTTATTTTTCCCAACCGTCAAAGATAGATTCTTCATACACGTTGTGTTCGTCTTTGTCGTGCGAAGCGTACCAAGCTTGTGCGAAGAAAGGATTTCCTTTGGCGATTTCGTCGTAATTCCAAGGTGTCGGGAAACAATCGGGGCACCAATGTCCGCCCAACAAAATCAATGTCGGAGAGGCTTTAAATTTGTGTCCGAATTGACATTCCCATTCCAACGGTGTTCGCATATCGCCTTTGACCATTGTTTCCGACAAACATTTGCCGCCTCTGAAGATTGCTGCTTTTTTCATATCTTCGATGTCTAACTCCGAAAGCGGTTTTGATTCGTCGTAGCCGTGATCGAAAATGATAGGTTCGTTGGAAGGAACAGAGCGATCGAAATGATCCCAATCGGGAATTTGGCTCCAACGTTCACGCGATTTGAAATAGGCTGCAATACGTTTTTTGTCATCATTTTTAAGCCAATCCAATGTTCCAAAACGTTTGGTT
>JAQUSR010000093.1 GCA_028710155.1 Bacteroidales bacterium
ATGTTTGGAACGGGCTGCGGCTGTCGAAAGGAACCATGTTTTTATTGACTGTAATGTCAGCTTTTACCAACGTATTTTCTACCAATTTTCCGGTGATGTCCGGGAAATTTTGACGCAAATCAATCAACATCGAGTGGTTGTCTGTTCCATTACTGATCACCTTGTAACCTTTATCCATAAATGCTTGGCACATCACAGCAGCATTCTTTTTCACTTGAATGACGTATTCTTTGTATTCGTCGGTTAATGCTTCGCCAAAAGCGACAGCTTTAGCAGCGATGACGTGTTCCAACGGACCGCCTTGAACGCCCGGAAATACTGCCGAATCCAATAATTGCGACATTTTTTTGATTTCGCCTTTTGGAGTAGTATAGCCCCACGGATTGTCGAAATCTTTGCCTAACATAATCAAACCTCCACGTGGACCACGTAAAGTTTTGTGAGTAGTTGTAGTAACAATGTGACAATAAGGCATCGGGTCGTTCAACAAACCACGAGCAATTAAACCGGCGGGGTGACTGATGTCAGCCATTAAGATAGCTCCGATTTTATCGGCAATTTCACGCATCCGTTTAAAATCCCAATCACGGCTGTATGCAGAAGCTCCTGCTAACAACAATTTCGGTTTTTCGATCAAAGCCAACTCTTCCATTTTGTCGTAATCGACCATACCTGTCGATTCTTCTACTTTGTAGGCAACGGGATGATACATCAAACCCGAAAAATTGACCGGTGAACCATGCGAAAGGTGTCCGCCGTGCGAAAGGTCTAAACCCATAAATTTATCACCGGGTTTCAAGCAAGCCATAAAAACAGCCATATTTGCTTGTGCGCCAGAGTGCGGTTGAACGTTGGCATACGCTGCTCCGAAAAGTTCTTTAACGCGATCGATAGCCAATTGTTCGGTTTTGTCAACATTTTGACAACCGCCATAATAACGTTTTCCGGGGTAACCTTCGGCATATTTATTGGTCATTACAGATCCCATAGCTTCCAAAACTTGTTCGCTCACAAAGTTTTCGGAGGCGATTAATTCGATGCCTTCCATCTGACGTCTTTTTTCGTCGGCGATGATGTCAAATACAACTTGATCTCTTTTCATTGGATTTTTATTTAATTTGTTATGAATGATTTATTTCGTTTTTTTTGATGTCAAAAATGATGTTTTTGTTTTTAAAAGTTAAGAAAAATAATATAAATAATTAATATTCATTTATTTATAATTTCAATCATTTATCAATATACATTATTAATAAAGTGGTGCAAAGGTAAAAACTCCGTAAACAATAACAATGTATCGGTAAAACAATTTTATTATTCCGTAAAATGCTGAACGAATTTGTCGGATACCCTATTAATATATGAATTAAATTTTAAAAAAAAGACTTTCATCGCAAGCGATAAAAGTCCTTTTCTCTTTAACGTTATGAGAAATATTTACTATTTCTTGTTTTTCAGATCCAAATGTTTTTGAAAACGTGATTTGAATTTGTCAACACGACCGGCGGTATCCACCAATTTCATCTTACCTGTATAGAACGGGTGCGATGTGTGTGAAATTTCCAATTTAATTAACGGGTATTCTTTTCCGTCTTCCCACGTAATCGTTTCTTTAGTAGCAGCTGTCGATTTCGTAATAAATGCATAATCATTCGACATGTCTTTAAAAACGACAAATCTGTAATCCTTCGGATGAATGTCTTTTTTCATGATATTTTTACCTTACAATTTGACTTCTATTTCAGGGGTGCAAAATTAAACCATTTTGCAAAAAAAACGAAAATATTTTTATTTTTTTTATTCAGCTATATATAATTGATTATCAACTACTAAAAATATTTATTCGTCATTAAGTAATTCTTCACATAATCATAAGCTCCCTCTTCAAGCGTTGAAAATGGTTGACCATAGCCTGCATTTCTCAGTTTTGAAATATCTGCTTCAGTAAAATATTGGTACTTATTTCGAATATCTTCGGGCGTCGGGATAAATTCAATTTTTTCGGGTTGTTCTAAAGCTGAAAAGACTGTTTTTACTAGGGTAAGAAAGGGTTCTGCATGTCCGGTACCCAAATTATAGATACCGTTTTCGGGATGATGATCCATTGCCCAAATTAAAACATTGGCAACATCTTTGACATATACAAAATCGCGTAATTGCATACCGTTTTTAAAATCAGGACGATGCGATTTAAACAGATTCACTTTTCCGGTTTGTAAAATTTGGTTATAAGAATGAAAAATCACGGATGCCATTCGACCTTTATGATATTCATTGGGACCATAAACATTAAAAAATTTAAAACCGCACCAGAAAGAGGGTTTTTTGGTTTGTTGCAACACCCATTTATCGAAGTCATTTTTCGATTCACCATAAAGATTCAAGGGTTTTAAATCGGGAATGATGTCATGACTATCCACATAGCCCAATTCACCGGCCCCATACGTTGCAGCAGAGCTGGCATAGATCAACGGTTTGTTATATTTTACACATTTTTGCCAAACCATTTTCGAGTAATCCAAATTCAAACAATTAAAAATCGTTCGTTTAACCTCGGTTGTGTCTGTTCTGGCTCCCAGATGAAAAACACATCCTACTTTGTCGTGATTTTCAAAAAACCAATTATCAAAATATTTTCGATCCACTTTTTGACCGAACTTTTTGTTGACCCAGTTAGGTTGTTTATCTTCGCGAGAAAAATCATCCACTAAAATCAAATCATCAAACCCCATGGCATTTAATGCACCCGCTAAGTAACTTCCTATAAAACCGGCAGCTCCTGTAATTACAATTTGTTTCATAATGCCTACGCAATTTAGGTGTTTTAAAACGAGTGCAAAGGTAATTACTTTCATAAAATCAACTATACCTTTTTAATATTTCTTTTCCATCAAAATCATCATTCATGCCGCTGAAAATAAACACAAAATTCAATCAAAATTTCATTCTTCAGAGCATTCAATAGTTTCAAACCAACTCACTAATTAAGATTAATAAATTTCATAAATATTGAAATAACTATTAATAATCAATCAATTATAATTATTTTTTTTTGTAAAATCACCGTTCCAAAAAATAAATAAAAAAATGATGATTTTTTTTAAGATTTCAAAAATAGTAGTACCTTTGCACCCCGAAATTGAAGGTGAAATTTAAGTAAATAAAAGAGATAAAAAATGGCAAACCACAAGTCATCATTAAAGAGAATTCGCCAAAGCGAAACAAGAAGACTTAGAAATCGTTACTACGGCCGTACGATGCGTAATGCAATTCGTCAACTTCGTGAAACTACAGATAAAGCTGCAGCCACGGAGATGTTCCCGAAAGTGATTTCTTTAATCGACAGGAATGTAAAACGCAGTATTGTTCATAAAAACAAAGCTGCTAACCTGAAATCGAAATTGAATAAGAGGATTAATGCTTTATAAATTTTGAAAGGTTTAAATTTGTTTGGAAGAATCTCCGGAGACGGAGGTTCTTTTTTTATCCTTATCTTTCTTGATTTTCATTCTCTTACAAAAACATCCATTAAATAAACGATTGTTGTTGCATAATATGAACACTATTGACAAAAAGGCATTAATTACCGGTGCCAGTTCGGGTATCGGACGTGCTTATGCTTACGAAATGGCAAAGCGTGGTTATTCATTGTTAATTGTTAGTAATGAAGAAGAACAATTATCGAAAGTTTGTGAAGAAATTTCAAGCACTTATCCTGTTAAAATTCAATCACTTTACATAAATTTAGCCACTGTTGATGCCGCCGATAAAGTGTTTCAATATTGTCAAGACATTCAATGGGAAATTGATGTGTTGATCAATAATGCCGGCATATTTTTGCTAGACGAATTGGTGCGTTTAAAAGAGCGACAAATTGAAAATATTTTGTTGCTTCACATTCTCACTACCACAAAATTGTGCTACTTGTTCGGCAACCTTATGAAACAACGCCATCACGGTTTTATTTTAAATATGTCGTCGCTTTCGGCATGGATGCCTTACCCCGGTTTAAACCTCTATGCTTCCTCAAAAATCTATCTACGCTCTTTTTCAAAAGCGTTGCGACAAGAGTTGAAAGATTATCATGTTTCAGTCTCTACCGTTTGTCCGGGTGCTATCGCCACCGATTTATATCATTTATCGCACCGTTTACAAAATGTTGCCATCCACTTTGGATTTATGATTCGTACCGAAAAATTTGCCCATATTGCCATCAAAAAAATGTTTCGTCGAAAAGCCATGATTATGCCCGGCATCGTCAACCATTTGATGATTCCGTTATGTCAATTATTACCCTTAAATTTCGTCAGATTCATTATGCGAAAAACAAAATTATTGCCTTACGATGTAGCTAACACTACTTCATCTTCATCGCCAAACACCCATTAATTGGTTTAATAATGAACACAAATACTTCTATATTAGTTATTTATACAGGTGGTACTATCGGAATGATCAATGATGAGAAAACCAATTCTTTGGTTCCGTTCAATTTTGAACATCTTTACAGCCATATTCCGGTATTAAGACGTTATCCGTTTCAAATTGATTTTCATAGTTTTGATCCCATTATTGACAGCTCTGATATGTCGCCCGATTTTTTGGTGGAACTTGCCCATATCATTGAAGATAATTATGAAAGCTATGATGGATTTGTTGTGTTGCATGGCACTGATACCATGGCTTATACCGCTTCAGTTCTCAGTTTCATGCTTGATAACCTCAACAAGCCGGTGGTTTTTACCGGTTCGCAACTGCCTTTAGGTATGTTACGCACAGATGGACGTGAAAATTTTATCGCAGCCGTAGAAATCGCTGCTGCTCAAAAAGATGATGTTCCGTTGGTTCCTGAAGTGTGTGTCTATTTTGAAAATCATTTATTTCGCGGAAATAGAACTATAAAATTTAATTCCAAAAACTTTAATGCTTTTCTATCAGGGAATTATCCGCCATTAGCTACAGTAGGTATTGATGTCAAATATAACGATAATCTTATCACTAAACCCAATTTCAAAAAGCTGAAAGTTTCTTATTCATTAGATAATAATATTGCCATTTTGAAACTTTATCCCGGCATTTCGCAACAAGCGGTCAACACCATTTTGCAAATCAAAGGATTAAAAGGTGTTATTTTAGAGACTTTCGGTTCGGGAAATGCCCCATCTGCAGAATGGTTTTTGCAGGAATTAGAAACGGCTATTAATCAGGGAATCATTATTTTCAATGTAACCCAATGCAAGGAAGGCAGCGTTGATTCCGGAAAATATAAAGCCGGATTATTGCTAAAAAACATCGGCGTTATCAGCGGCTACGACATCACCACAGAATCTGCCATTGCAAAGATGATGTATCTTTTTGGTAAGAATTTCGATATTGAAACCGTTAAAAAAATGCTTTCAGAACCGCTTCGCGGAGAAATGACTGTTACCGAAAAATAAAAAACACTTACACCTTATACAACCGATTGAAAATTCAATCGGTTTTTTTTTGATTTTTGGTTACTTTTGTCCCATATCCAAGTATCAGAAAATAACTTCAAGTAAATATTGAAATAAACATTATAATAAATTCATATATATAATTTTACAATTAATAAATATTTTGATTATCTTTTAGACTATTTTCTAAAAACGAACAACTTTTATGATCACTCTTTCATATCCTATTTTTTTGGTCGGCTTTTCCGGTTGCGGAAAAAGTAGTACAGCTCGAAAACTATCTGCACTACTACGCGGAAAATCAATTGATTTGGATCAATTCATTGAACACAATACCGGCAAAAGTATCAGCGAAATTTTTGCTGACGAAGGAGAAAGTTTTTTTAGAAAACTTGAAAGCGATACGCTTCATGGTTCTTGGTTGTTGCAATATACCGTTATTGCCACCGGTGGAGGATGTCCGTGTTTTTTCGACAATATGGATTATATGAATTCAATGGGCATTACTGTCTATTTAAAAGCACCGGCATCTATTTTAGCCCAAAGAGTCAAATATAAAAAAACGGCACGCCCGCTTTTAGCACAGATAGACGACGATCAATTAGTCGAAGAAATTGAACATCAATTAATGGAGAGAGAGCCCATTTATTCTAAGGCACATATTGTTTTTCCCGCTTTCAATCTGAATCCATACCAACTGATCCATGAGATTGAGAAATATAAAATTAAGTAATAAAAATGATTATATCTCTTGTTTTATTATTAGGAATAGTGTATTTTTGCACAAAAAATAATTTAACTTTCTATTATTAATAAACTTATGAGCTACATTCAATTCGACAAAACACAATTAATCAATTTAGAATTTTCGCTTGCTCGAGAAATCATTCAAACCAATCGATCAGGCTCCTATTCTTACTCAACTATAATAGGCTGTAATACTAGAAAATATCACGGTTTATTAGTGGTACCTCAGCCAAAAATTGATGATGATTTGCATATTTTATTGTCGGGTTTGGATGTTTCGGTGAAACAAAATAACGAGTCTTTCAATTTGGGTATTCACGGCTATAAAGGTGGCAATTATTCCCCGAAAGGGCATAAATACATTCGAAATTTTTCCATTGATAACGTACCAAAACTTGTCTATAGAGTCGGCGGAATGGTTTTATCTAGAGAGATGTTTTTCTTTGACCAAAAAGACACGTTCATTCAATGCTATTCGCTAGAAGAGTCCTCATCTCCATTAGAAATTGTCTTTCAACCGTTTTTAGCATTTAGAAACGTTCATTTTTTAACACGGCACAACAATGAAGCCAAAACCGATTTTCAACTTGCTGCCAACGGCATTTCTTATTGTATGTACCCGAATTACACGCCGTTGTATTTACAATTTTCAAAAGAACCTCAATATCAACATCAACCGTATTGGTATTACGATATAGAATATTTCAAAGAAATAGAACGCGGCTACGATGCTCACGAAGATTTGTTGGTACCCGGCACCTATACCATTACGCTTCACCCCGGAGAAAAACTTTACGTTACAGCCGGTATCGAAGAGATGGATCCTCAAACAATGGAAACGCTTTTCGAACAACAAAAGAAAAAACGTATTCTTCGCGATTCGTTTGAAAATTGCCTGCTCAATACTGCCCAACAATTTTTTGTAACTCGCAACCAACAGACAGCCCTTATTTCAGGCTATCCGTTTTTTCGTTTTAAAAGTCGCGCTATTTTCATGGCTTTGCACGGCTTAACGCTGGCACGTAACAATCTGCTAAGTACTTGTCGAGACGTTTTGACGACTATGGTTAAAACCATGCAAGGTCCGTTTTTTCCTGAACACCCCGGCAATCGTTACACCGATTATAAAGCCGTAGATATTCCCTTGTTATTTATTCGGTCATTTCAAAAATATTACAAAGCATGTCCTGCCCAAGAAAAACCGACTGCATGGCAAGAATTTGGAAAAATCGCCCAAATGATTTTAGAAAGCTATCGAGAAGGTACTCGATTTGACATCAAGATGCAAGACAACGGTTTGATTACAGCCGGCAGTGTCAACGATGCCGTTACTTGGATGAATGCCATTGTTGACGGACACCCTGTTACTCCACGTTACGGTTATATCGTAGAAGTGAATGCACTCTGGTATAATGCAATATGTTTTATCATTGCCAAATCCAAAGAATATGGCGACAACGATTTTGTTGCATCGTGGCAACCGATTGCCGACAAAATTCCATCTGCTTTTGAAGAAATATTTTGGAGCGATGAAAAGAAATATTTGGCAGATTATGTGGCAGATGGCATTCAAAATTGGCAAGTGCGTCCCAATATGATTTTTGCTACTTCCCTACCCTTTTCACCCATTAGCGAAGACCATCGTAAAATGGTGTTAAGCAAAGTGAAACAAGAATTATTAACACCTGTCGGCATACGCACATTATCACCCGCAGACCCCGATTATCACAATATTTTCAGAGGAGACCAACACACCCGCGATATTGCCTATCACAACGGTATTGTATTTCCGTGGTTGTTAGAATATTTCACAGAAGGTTATCTACGCATTCACGGCAAAGGCGGACTATCGTTCATCAAACGAATATATAGAGAATTTGAGCCTCAACTGTATAATCACGGTATTGGCACTATTCCCGAAGCATTTGAGCCGGATCCGCCATACAAGGCAGCCGGATCTATATCGCAGGCAGTCAGTGTTTCTGCTCTACTGCGTATGAAAGAATTTATTGACAGATACGAAAACATGTAACAATTATGAGAGTATTAATGTTTGGATGGGAATTTCCTCCACATATCTCAGGAGGATTAGGAACAGCTTGCTACGGATTGACAAAAGGATTGGCAAAAAACGGCGTAGAAGTCATTTTTGTAGTTCCAAAAGCATGGGGTGATGAAGATCAAAGTTCAGTTCGCATTGTCAATGCAGAAGAAATAACAGTGAATGTAACTCAACATTTTGTGGATGAAGTATGGAACAAAATTCAATACATGGAAGCCAATTCCAATCTAATTCCCTACATTGCCCCTGAAGATTTTTCTACACTACGTTTTAAAGATGAAAATAGCCGTCGCGAACATTTGAAGCAAATATTATCAAGTAACTTTAAGTTTTCCGGTACTTACGGAAACTCTCTTTTTGAAGAGGTAAACCGTTATGGATTATTGGGAGGCGAAATCGCACGACAACAAGATTTTGATATTATTCATGCCCACGATTGGCTCACCTATTCAGCTGGAATCGCTGCCAAAGAAGCCACCGGAAAACCATTAGTTTGTCACATTCATGCTACCGAATTTGACCGCACCGGAGACAATGTCAATAGTGTGATTTACGAATATGAACGCAACGGAATGATGGCTGCCGATTTAGTTATGGCTGTCAGT
>JAQUSR010000094.1 GCA_028710155.1 Bacteroidales bacterium
CAAAATCTTTGATAATCTTGAAGGTATAATATTCCATATCAGTAACGGTTTCTTTGGTCAATTTTTGCATGGCTTTGAGTGCCAACGGACCTTGAACAGCTAATTGAGCAGTATTATCGGATGTGTTTTCAATCTCTTCTCCAATTTTCAAACCCATTTCTTGAGCAATTTTTGTCAAGTGAGCCCAATCTTTATCAATATTAGCAGCATTGATGACGAGCAAATATTTATCGGCATGAACGCGATAAACCAACAAATCGTCAACGATGCCACCGTGTCCGTTCGGGAAACAGCTATATTGAACTTTACCATCGTGCAAAGCTGCTACATCATTAGTGGTTACATGTTGAACAAAATCAAAGGCTTTTGGACCTTTCACCCATACTTCGCCCATGTGCGATACATCAAAAACGCCCACTTTGCTGCGAACATGTAAATGTTCAGCAATCAATCCTTCATATTGAACCGGCATATTGAATCCGGCAAACGGAACCATTTTTGCTCCTAATGCAATGTGATTCTGTGTGAAAACGGTATCTTTCATTGTTTTATAAATTTATTTAATATTTTTTTCGTGGCTGCAAAAGTAAAAAAAATTGTCTAGTAAAAAAAAACTAAAATTTCATTTTAATTGCATGATTTTTTCTATTCGTTTCGGAATATCTGTGTTATCATACATTCCGCTAAATTGTTCTGCACCAACGCCGATGGCAGAAACCGGAACCGGTGTTCCGGTATGTTTTCCGGTCGTCCAGCCAAAACCGACTTCTCGATTCAAAATTTTGATGGCTGCATCGGGCAACTTCTCCGAATTGTGTGTCTCTACAAACTTTTGATACGCTTTAAAAATATCTAAACTATCTTTTCCACTGAAAGAAAGAGGATGTGAAAACGACATCGATTGAACAAAAGAATAAAGATCTTCCTCTGCTTTAAGTTGAGACAACAACGTATCGTTGTTATAGTACAAATAATTCACGGTGTGTTTTTGTTCGGCTAACTTTTCAGGAAACATTTTGTATTTCATCGTTCTGTTACCCATTGTTAAACCGCCTGTTTCGTGATCAGCAGTCACTACAATTAAAGTTTCTTTCGGATGTTTTTTGTAAAAATCGAGCGCAACACGCACGGCATCATCCAATTCCAACACTTCGTGAACCACCGATGCGCCATCATTGACATGAGCCGCAAAATCAATCTTTCCGCCTTCAATCATGATAAAAAAACCTTGATCTTTCGGAGTTAGTAACTCGATGGCTTTCTGCAACATATCCACTAAACCGATGGCGTTTTCTTTGCGATCCATTACAAACTTGATGCTGCTGTTGGTTGAATCCAAATCATCGCCAATCAATACCCATTTATTTTGTTCCGGAACCATTTGATTCATCTCTTCTCGATTGGTGGCAACAAAATAGCCTGCCTCTTTCAATTCGGCAGGAACATTTTGCATTTTTTCATGCTCCTTTATATATATTTGTCCGCCTGCAAAATAGTCGAAATCGCTTTTGAGCATCCAATTTTTAATATCTTCAAATTGGTCGCGGTTGGATTGATGGGCGTAAAAAGCGCCCGGTGTGGCATGATTCAACATCACTGTAGTAATAATTCCGATTGCTTTTCCTTGAGCTTTAGCTTTTTCGGCAATGGTTTGCAAAATGGCGGTATCAGAATCCATACCCAACATGCCGTTTTTGGTTTTGGTTCCTGTTGCCAAAGCGGTGCCGGCTGCAGCCGAACAAGTGACATAGCTATTAGCCGAATAGGTCGATGCAAATCCTTGAATAGGAAGAGAATCCATCAAAAGTGTCTTTTGACCGATTTGTTCGTCCATAGCACTTAAATACATCTCGGCAGCCGTGCGTTGTCCCAACCCCATGCCATCTCCAATAAAATAAAAGACATATTTCGCCTTTGGTTGTTGATGACAACCAACTGTAATACAAATTGCAACAACTATTAGCAAGAAAAATTTTATTTTTTTCATAAACTTTATTTTTTGATTAAAAAAAAGAGATGTAGTAGGCTACATCTCCATCTTTTTGTTCTTTTTCATTTTATCTGAAAGGCATAATTGAAATACCGACTGTGATAGGATACATTTTACTAGGTTGCATCGCATCGGTATCGGTAGCGGTTTTGTACATTTTCGTAAAAGAATAAGCGGCATAAATATGTGCCCAACTATAACCCACTCGAATTTGAGCAGCTATTTTCCAATTTTCAACATCTTTAATGCCCGAGTACATCTCTTTTACAGAATAGCCGGTTTCGACACCTGTAATATCATCGGTTTTAAATTTATCACCTTTATATTTAGCGGTAGCACTCATCAAATAGGAAAATTTGACGCCAACACCAATTTGAAAACGTTTGACGGCAACACGTAGTTCCAAAGGCACTTCCACATAATTATAGGTGGTTTTTGCTTTTTTATAGCTCACATCATCAGGAATGGGAACAAATGTAGTGGTTTGATTGTCATCGGCATTGGTAACCACTTCTGGCATGGCATTTCCATACAAATTAAAAAAGCTGAATCCTACTCCGGGGCAGAAATAAACGTTGCTTTTTTTCAATCGAAAATTGTAGGTAGCAAAAACATCGGTGCTACGATTGAATTTCCATTTTCCCAAAACATTTTTAGAATTCATCCAAAAATCGTATCCGAAATCAACGCCAAGGCTGACTCTTTTATATCCGGGAACTTTCAATTCTTTTTTCTTCTCTTGCGAAAAAGCGGTAGGAATCAATAGTAGTGAAACCAATACAAGTACTAATATTTTTTTCATAAATTGGTGATTTTCTTTTATAAAACAGTTTTTTTTGTCGTTCAACAAAAAGAAAACAAAAGTCAGCTATCTTATTTATTAAAATGTTTAAACTCTTTTTTTTTGTTTTTCGTATGATTCATTAAAAGTTTTTATCCATCGAAGTTTGTCGTTATTCAATTGCATTTCATTTTCGTTTCAACGATGTTTAAAGACTTTTTAAACGTTTGCAAAGGTACCATTTTCAATCAATTACTTTGAAAAAGTTGTTGTTCTTTTTTTGGAAGTTTTTTAATCACTTCTTGATAAGAATCATCAATCCATTCTTTGAGCAATTGATGATCAATTGTACCATTCACCGAAACCGTATTCCAATATTTTTTGTTGAAATGGTATCCCGGACGAACTGCCGAAAAACGTTCTCGTAATTCGATGGCTTTTTCGGGATCGTATTTCAGTGCTAACTTCAAATCACCTTCTAAAGACACCACACAAAACATTTTTCCCAACACCTTGAATACCAATGTTTCATCATCAAAAGGCATACATTCGGTTGTGAATGCCAGATGCAAACAATAATCACGAATTTCTTCGATATTCATCGATTATTCTACCGAAAACTTAGTTGTTTGCAAAAATTTGATGGCATTGGCAATTTCTGTAAACATCACTTTGTCGTCTTGAACAAACGGAACAAATTCGCGAAATTCTGCGACAAATTTCTCCAAAATTGTTGACGATTTCAACGGGCGACGAAATTCCAACGCTTGTGTTGCATTAAACAACTCGATAGCTAACACACGCTCCACATTCAAAGCTACGCGATACGATTTAGTAGCGGCGTTGGCTCCCATGCTGACGTGGTCTTCTTGTCCTTGAGATGACTCGATAGAATCAACCGAACAAGGTGTGCACAATTGTTTGTTTTGACTGACGATAGAAGCTGCCGTGTATTGCGGAATCATAAAACCGCTGTTCAACCCCGGATTTTTGACCAAAAACCCCGGCAAGCCACGTTTTCCACCAATCAACTGATAAACACGGCGTTCTGAAATATTTGCTAATTCAGCCATCGCAATTGCCAAAAGATCTAGCGCAATAGCTAACGGTTGTCCGTGGAAATTACCGCCGGAAACCACCATATCTTCATCCGGAAAAACGTTAGGATTATCGGTAACAGCGTTGATTTCGTTAGTTAATACTTCTGTAACATAGCGGATGGCATCTTTAGAAGCACCATGCACTTGCGGAATACAACGGAAACTATACGGATCTTGAACATGTTCTTTCGGTGTTGCTAAAATCTCACTGCCTTTCAACAATTCACGAAAACGAGCGGCAGTTTCAATTTGTCCTTTATGATGACGAATAGTATGTAATTTTTCGTAGAAGGGTTCAATACGACCTGTAAAAGCATCCAACGAAACAGCACCGATGACATCGGAAAACATCGACAAACGATGGGCTTTTATCAAAGTATAAACACCAAACGAACTCATAAGCTGTGTTCCGTTCAACAAAGCCAACCCCTCTTTCGATTTCAGTTGAATGGGTTCCCAACCATGTTCTTTCAACACCTCTGCAGCGGGACGTTGTTTACCGTTTTCATAAACGAAACCTTTTCCCAACAAGGGCAAAGAGAGATGAGCCAATGGAGCTAAATCGCCCGAAGCACCCAACGATCCTTGTTGATAAACTACCGGAAAAATGTTGTTATTGAAAAAATCCATCAAACGTTCTACCGTACAAACTTGAGCACCGCTATATCCGTATGACAACGATTGAGCTTTCAAAAAGAGCATCAATTTCACAATGGGTTGCGGAACCTCTTCTCCTACGCCGCAAGCGTGCGTCATGACTAAATTTTCTTGTAATTTACTCAAATCGTTTTTGGAAATTTTCACATTGCATAACGACCCGAAACCGGTATTCACTCCGTAAATCGGCGTTTCTTGCGTTTCCATTTTGTGATCCAAATAGTTACGACATTTTTCAATGTTTTTGCGGGCTTCTTCCGAAAGTTCTAAAGTCCAATTTTCGTTGAGAATCTTTGATACTTCTTCGATGGATAATGCTTTGGAACTAATTTGATGTACTTTTTTCATATTGTTGATTTACTTTAAATTACTAATTCTCTACACGTTTTTTTCAAGTTGGCAAAAGTAGTTTATTTCAACATTAAATCAACAAAAAAAAACGCTTTTATCTGTTAAGTAAAAGCGTTTTTTGAAATCTATTTTTGAAACAATTTATTGTCGATAACCCACATAAACACCAGATATATCGCCAAAAATTCCTGTCTGAACAACGATATTAAGTGTTAATTCCGGAATTTCCGATTCATTCACTTCTCCTGTTCCGGAGAGTGGAAATGTGAATGCTTGTCCTTGAATGACTATGGTGGATTCTGTTTCAAATGAAAATTGAAAGGAGACAGTTGAATCATTATAATGGACATAAACATCTTCGTTCAAATGCAAAGGAACAGTGATGCCTGAAGTAGTGATAGAGTCATTCATCGAAACTGTAACAAAATTCATCGATTTGTAAACGAGGTCAATCGTTTTATTTTCAAAAACTTCTTGCGAAAGCGGTAGCGAAATGGTTCCAACATATTGACCTTTAATGATGTCGGCATTATCAGATGAAATGTCTGTTACTTCGGCAATAATGCACTCTTTTTCCGATTCTCCTTCTGCATAAACAGCAGAAACACAATAATTATAGATGCCAATTTCGGAAACAATTTCTGAAAAAGTGGTTTCAGTTAATGATTGAATAAGTATATCGTTGCGATAGACTTTGTAAGCAGAAGGTGTGCCTTCAGCAGGTTTTTCCCAAGAAAGTGTAATATAGGTGTCATTTATAGAAACAACAATGGAAGAAATAGGATTTAAAGCGGAAGAAATAAGATTTGAATCGGGATCATCAGTTTTCTTTTTACAACCGATTGAAAGTACTATGCCACAACATATTATGGCAACAATCATTACAATACTTTTTTTCATTTGTGTAGATTTTTTGATACAAAAAACGCTTTTATTTTTTGAATAAAAGCGTTTTTTATCGTGAAATTATTGTTTGTTACCTACATAAAGAACTTGTAAAACGCCAATCAAAGGAATGTTGTTTACATTTACATTGACGGTTAATACATCATTTTCAACAACTCCAATAACGTTAATCGGAAAAGTTTCCATCATTGGCACTTCAACAGAATCGTCAAAATTGAAACCATATTTACCATCTTCAAGCAATGCAACGCCAACCTCTTTATTAAGGTTTAAAGGAATACTTAAACCTTGATAAGTGATGACGTTATCCAAGGCAAAAGATACAAAATTGTATCCCACATAAGAAAGAGCAATTGTAACATTCTCATTGGTTTCTGTCAAAAAAGAAATTGTTCCTAAATAATCACCGGCAATGATTTTTGCATAATCTTCTTCAGCGGGTGTTTCAACGGTGGCATCGATACATTGAGAAACAGAAGATCCTGTTAAATAATTGGCTGTTACGCAATAATGATAATCTCCTACAGCCATATCAACATCTCTGTAACTTGTTTCAGTAGTAGTTTTAATGACAACATCATCACGTAATATCGTGTAAGATACAGGATTTGATCCGCTTTCTTTTTCCCAAGAGAGTTCTACAGATGTTCCCCATACTATTACTTCAATTTTTGAGATTGGAGGATAGGATTCGGGTGTAGAATTGTCATTGTTTTCATCATTTTTTTTGCAACCAACCATTGCAATCATACTTACGCAAAGTATTGCAATTGCAACATTTAATAAACTTTTTACTTTCATAATTGTTGAATTTTTAAATTTTTGCAAAAGTAATTTTATTTGTTTTCAAACTCTTATTACATTTGCAAAAACATAACAAATAATTTATTTTACTGACAATGAATACAATAACTAAAACTGATTTCCATTTTGATGGACAAAAAAGTAAATATACGGGTAAAGTTCGCGATGTTTACAATATTAATAATAATCTTTTAGTCATGGTTGCAACCGATCGCATCAGTGCTTTTGATGTTGTATTACCTCGTGCTATTCCTTATAAAGGGCAAGTTTTAAATCAAATTGCTGCCAAATTTTTAGATGAAACGGCAGATATTGTTCCCAATTGGAAAATTTCTTCTCCCGACCCTATGGTAACTATCGGTCATCTTTGTCAAGCTTTTCCGGTTGAAATGATTGTAAGAGGTTATTTAACAGGAAGTTCATGGCGTGAATATAAAAATGGTGCGCGTCAAATATGTGGCGTTTCATTGCCCGATGGTTTAAAAGAGCATCAACGTTTTCCGCATCCTATCATCACTCCTACTACTAAAGCGGCAGAAGGTCATGATGAAAATATTTCCAAAGAAGAGATTATTCGTCAAGGATTAGTATCGAAAGATGATTACGAAATGTTGGAAAAATACACTTTAGCCTTATTTCAACGTGGAAGTGAAATTGCCGATAAGCACGGTTTGATTTTGGTTGATACCAAATATGAATTTGGCAAAAAAGACGGGAAAATCTATTTGATTGACGAAATTCATACACCTGATTCAAGTCGTTATTTTTATAAAGAAGGTTACGAAGAACGTTTTGCCAAAGGTGAAAATCAAAAACAACTCTCCAAAGAATTTGTTCGCGAATGGTTGATGGATCATGGTTTTAAAGGTGAAGCCGGTCAGCAAGTTCCCGAAATGAACGACGCTTTTGTTCAAGAAGTTTCGGAACGTTATATTGAGTTGTATGAACATATTACAGGTGAAAAATTCATCAAAGAAGATGTTTCTCATATTTTGAACAGAGTAGAAACCAACATCAATCGATTTTTAAAAAATTAATCATAACTATTAACATATAAATACATACAATATGAATCCCATTAAAATGGTTGATTTGCACAACCAATATGCAAAAATCAAAAATGAAATCGATAGTGAGATTTTAAAGGTTATTGATAGTACAGCTTTTATCAATGGACCTTCTGTTAAAGATTTTCAAACACATTTAGAACAATATTTAAAAGTAAAACATGTAATTCCCTGCGGTAATGGAACCGATGCCCTTCAATGTGCTATGATGGCATTAGGATTGCAACGTGGAGACGAAGTTATTACCACCTCTTTTACTTTTATTGCAACAGCAGAAGTGATTGCTTTATTGGGACTTACACCTGTTGTTGTTGATGTTTTACCGGATACGTTTTGCATTGATCCCGAAAAAATTCGTCAAGCGATTACGCCAAAAACAAAAGCTATTGTTCCGGTACATCTTTTTGGACAATGTGCTAATATGGAAGAAATTCTGAAAATTGCTAAAGAATTTCAACTCTATGTTATTGAAGATAATGCACAAGCAATTGGTGCTGACTATACTTTCAAAGATGGTTCGCAAAAAAAATCTGGAACAATGGGCAATATCGGATGTACCTCCTTTTTCCCGTCCAAAAACTTAGGCTGTTATGGCGATGGCGGTGCTATTTTTACCAATGATGATTCGTTGGCTGAAATGCTTCGCTGCATTGTGAATCATGGAATGAAAGTTCGCTATTATCATGATTATATCGGCGTTAACTCACGACTTGATAGCATTCAAGCTGCCGTTTTAAATATCAAATTGAAACATTTGGATGAATATAACGCTGCTCGCCAAAAAGCTGCGCAATATTATAATCAACGCTTGTCGAGCTGTTCTAAAGTAATAACACCGGTAGTTGCTCCTTTTACCAATCATGTTTTTCATCAATACACGTTGAAAATCATTGATGCTGACCGCAATCAATTACAAAACTATTTGCAAAGTAAAGATATTCCGGCAATGATTTATTATCCGGTAGCTTTGCATCAACAGAAAGCCTACCAAGATCCGCGCTATCACGAAGGCGATTTTCCTGTGTCAGAAATGTTGGGAAAATGTGTTCTTTCGTTGCCGATGCACACCGAATTGGAACACGAACAACAAGATTTCATTGTTGATGCTATCCTTGATTTTTTAAAATAAACACAATCAATCATCACAAAGCGTTTT
>JAQUSR010000095.1 GCA_028710155.1 Bacteroidales bacterium
CATTACTATCTGTTCCTTCAGCTTTTTCGGGATTAAAATTTAACACTGTTTTTCCATCAATAACAACAACGGCGGCATCATCAACTTCTATTTCAAACGTATATTCAGCAGTCGTTGGAACTTCTATAAATCCTTCCCAATCAATCGAAAAATGGTCGTAGCTGATCGAAGGATCCGGCGAATTGCGAACCCAATTAAAGTCAATTTGATCATCCACGCGTTGAAAAACGACATCTTTTTCTTCGTAAATTTTGGAATAGGGTCGACTTTTATAAATTGCTTCACCATTGATTTTCAGCCATTTTCCTAAATCCATTAAACGTTCTTGTTGCAACAACGGAATTTGTCCATCGGCAGCCGGACCAACATTCAACGTCATGCCACCACCGGCAGCCACTAATTTTACAAAATGTCGAATCAATTGATCAGAAGTAACATAATTTTCTAAAGGTTCGTTGCGATTGAGGGCAAAAGAGCGTCCCAAACCGCGACATTCTGCCCAAGGTTGTTTTGTTTCGATAATGCCTGAGCTATATTCCGGCGTAATGAATCCATGCTGATTGCCATGTCCCCAACGATCGTTGCAAATGGCATCCTTTCCAACCGTATTATAATACCACGCAATCAGTTCTCGCGCATGCCATTGTTCGGCTGTGTTGTCCCATTCGCCATCGGTAAAAAGAACCGATGGATGATAGGTGGAAATTAACTCTTTGAATTGCGGAATCATATAATTATCAACATAATTGGCAATAGAATCGGGCGGATCAATCGTCCAACGATGCAACGGATTTGTCCATTCTGATAGAGAGTAGTAGAATCCCATTTTCAGCCCTTTTTTGCGAACTGATTCGGTTAAATCGGCAACGATATTACGTTTTGGACCGCCGTGAACGCTGTTCCAAGTCGGAGCAAATTTGCTATCCCACAAACAATATCCATCATGATGTTTAGTCACCAACAGCACGTATTTGGCACCGCTTTTCACAAATAAATCAGCCCATTCATCCGGTTGAAACAATTCGGCTTTAAACAAACTATCGAAATCGAAATAGGTGAAATCGGCACCATAATTTTTCTTTTGAAACGCCATCCTGCTTGAGTCTTTGAGCATCAAACCTCGATAATACCATTCTCCATAGCCCTCTTTGCTGCAAAAGGAGGGAACCGAATAAACGCCCCAATGTATAAAAATTCCTAATTTGGCATCAGAAAACCATTGTGGATAGGGGCGGTCGTTGATGGATTCCCACGTTGGTTCAACGGGTTGTGCCAATAAATTTGTGATAAAAAGGATAGAAATACATACGATGGCTGCTCGTTTCATAAGGCATTTTTTTAGGGTGCAAAATTAAAAATAAAGACATTATTTTTGTAAAACAAAATACCCTGTGAAAAAGATCACAGGGTATTACAAAAAATTATATATAATTTTGGACTAATCTTTTACACAACGAACGCTAAATCCATAATGTTTATTACGAGCGTTACGATGTAAATAATTGCTATCATGATAGATGCCTTGTTCCCATGCGTTATTGTTATCACTTTCTGAAGCTGACCACAAGTAAATTTTATAACCTATAGCATAATAATCTTCATTATTCCAATAACGGAAACCTGCAGGTAATGCGGTGAATCCCAATAAATCAATGCCATTACCTCCATCTAACCAACCGGATGTTGATTTCAATTTTGTTCCCTCGGGACTTCCTACGAAATTTCTTAAAGTAGTCAATTCATTATCACTTGGTACATGCCAACCTGTAGGACACAATTTTCTTGTATTGACAGCATACCAATTATATAATGCACCATACATATCTTTGTTAGAAATATCATTACTATGCCAACAATAAGCCGGAGAATTGATGATGACCCATTCTTCGCCATTAGGTACATAAGGAATAACACTTCCATCATTATATTTCGTAGTCTTTAGGTTCTCAGCCATCCATTCTTGGTTTCCAATAATTACAGAGGAATAGTAATTTCCATCTAAATCAGTAACACCTTCGCCGTTGATAATGGAATTGGTGATAAACATCTTTTGTTCTCCATAATTGATTCCATTACTATTGATAACGTAAGCTCTAACAAAATAATTCGTATTAATGGTTAAACCGGTAATATGGCTGACGAAGCTGTTAGATTGATAAGTATCTGAAGTGTGTGCATCGTTAATAGTTGGATTTTCTGTTGTGCTCCAACATACGCCACATCCAAGGATAATACTTCCTCCATCTGATATAATGTCACCACCGCAAAATGCAGCTGTTCCTGAAATTTGTGTAACATTAGCAGTATTTACTGCCGGTAAATGGTTTTCTAATAATTCAATACGGTCTTCTAATGCTGCGATAGTTTCATTAAATGCAGCAATCAATGCATCAACGTATGCTTTGGTAGCGGCATCTTGAGGATCGGTCGGGTTTTGCATATTCTTGATTTGCGTATTGACAGAATTGTTTAACGCTGCAACATGAGAAAGTGTTTGAACTTCATTCGATAATTTTGAATTCCAATTAATGATATCATTTTCATCAATTCCTGCTGCGATACTTGTGGTATAGACAGGATCTGTTTCTACTGTAATATAATCCTGTAAATCACTGATTTGATTTTCAGTAATTACAATACCAGTGGTTTTATCCCAAGCATTGAACTGAGGATCAAGTTCTTGTGCTAATTTCGAATTCCAATTGGAAGTATCATTGGCGGTAATACCTGCCGCAATACTTGAGCTATAAATCGGATCAAGTTCTGTGGTGATGTAGTTTTGTAAATCACTGATCTGACTTTCTGTAATCACAATACCAGTCGTTTTGTCCCATGCTATAAAAGCAGGGTCAATTTCTGTTATCAAATAATTTTGTAAATCAGAAATTTGACTTTCTGTAATGGTGATTCCTGAAGTTTTATCCCAAGCATTAAATTGAGGATCAAATTCTTGTGATAATTTTGTATTCCAATTAGCAGTGTCGTTGGCTGTAATGCCGGACGCAATGCTGAGTGCATACAGTGGGTCTAATTCAGTGGTTATATAATTCTGTAAATCACTGATTTGATTTTCTGTAATGACTATACCTGTCGTTTTATCCCATGCTGCAAATGTAGGGTCTATTTCTGTTGTCAGGTAAGATTGAAGATCAGAAATTTGATTTTCAGTAATGATGATACCGGTCGATTTATCCCATACAGTAAATAATGGATCTGTTTCATCAATTGGTTGTGTCAAAATTTCTGCTGTTTTTGAATGTAACGCATAAGGGACACTTAGCATTTGTTGAGTGGCTGTAATGGTGTAATTTGATCCGCCTTCAGGATCAATTTCTGTTTGTAGAAAATAAATACCATCTCCCCAATTAATCGTTGAAAAATTTTCATCTTCACCGATTTCAATACTAATTAAACCATTGTTATTAGTTGAGGTTGTTAATGTTTCGGTATATACTGATGTACCTTCAACACTTCCTTCCAAAATACTAATTCGAACTCCAATGGTTTTACTGATCAGCAATTGATTTTCGCTATTCCGAACAACTGCTTGATAGCTCATTCTTTCAGGTGTTTGAGCCATAACACCGACTGTGATTAGAATGACAGTCATTAATAATAAAAGATTTTTCATAATTATTTAATCTTTACAATTTTGAACGATTTTAAAACTTGATTTTGAGATTGAACTCTTAAAAAATAGATACCTTCTGCTACTGAAGAGATATCAAGAATGGTATGTGAGTCAGTAGTTTCTATTTTTTGTAAAAGCTGTCCGTTTACGTTTAATAGAAATAATTCATATTGAACATTGGTGTTCTCGGTATCTATCGCTAACGTCAGATAATCTGAAGTAGGATTAGGAAAAACGGTGGCTTGAAGGGTGATTTCAGAATGTTCGTCAATACCGACTACCGAAATTTCATAGGGCTGTTGTACACCTTCGGTAATACTACCGTTAGCAGAGGTCTCTTGTTGATAAGCCGTTTGTCCAACCGTATAGCTGACGATTCCACCGATTCCGGATGCATCGCCGCCTGTTGTAACAAAGGCCGATTGTGCCATGGCTGCAAAACTTGCCACACAAACAAAGAAACATAAAAAAACTTTTTTCATAAACTATATTTTTCCAACAAATGATTTTTTTTCATTGTTAATTAATACTTTCTTTTTTTAATCGCATATTTTGAAAAAAAGAATAAATAAGCAATATTTAATGTGCTTTTTATTAAAAAATAGAATAAAAAAAATAAAAAATGAGAAACTTACTAATAATGCTTATATAAATAGGTATAAAAATCAATAATAAATAAGCAAGTATTACAAATACCTTTAATAGGTATCATTTAAACCTTATTGAAAATAAAAACTCATCTATAAATAATAAAGGAAAGATACATCATTTTTGGTTAGTTAAAATCAGCAGTTTCTATTATAAAAATATAAAAAAGTAATTGATTGATAGTATTAATAAAAAGTATTTAAAAAAATAACTATTTATCTTTTTTCAAAAAAATTAAATTGAAACAAAGAACTTCATTTTCTTTTCAGAAAAATTCGACAAAGGTAACAATAAATCGGTTCGGTTGCACTTTTTTTTAAAAAAATTTTTTTATTTTTTTATGTATAAAGAAAAACTTAAAAACATTGCTCCAGACGTGAATTTCAAGCTTTTTATTTTTTTAATTAATTGATTTAAAAAAAAATATTCTAAAATAATCAAAAAATTTTCCGATTTTTTTGTCGTTTTTTTGGGGGATGGGAGTAAAAATTTTCTTTTTTTTGAATAAAAATGTTATGAAATATCATCAATCATTTTATTGATATCTTCGTTAAGAAAAATTATCTTTTTAATCCAAATATTGATAACATTATTATTAGAAATAACAAAAATCATTCTTATGTATTTTGTTGTTTTTTTGTAATAGTCGATGCTAAGAATAAAAAACGCGAAAATAGCTCTATAATAATATGAAAATCAATTTATTATATTGGAATAAATTTGTTTATAATAAGTTTTTTGGAACATGAATAATTTTCAAGAAAAAAGGTATTTTTGCCAACGATAACTTTTAGGGATGATTTGCTTGTAGATGATCTCAATGTGTTTTTATCATTCATTTTTATACAACATTTATGAAAACCAATTTGACTTTTTTGGCAGTTTTATTTTTTTTAGTATCATGTCAAAACAAAGATGTATTATCGGTAAAATCAAGTTCAAGCGATATGCGTTTTTCTGAGCTTTCGACTACATGGGACGAGGGCATTCCTTTGGGAAATGCTTTTGTAGGAGCTTTGGTTTGGCAAAAAGATTCTAATTTGCGTTTCTCTCTTGATAGAGTTGACTTATGGGATTTACGTCCGACAGACAGCCTTTCCGGAGAAAATTTTCGTTTTGCTTGGGTCCAAGAACAAGTGAAAAAAAACGATTATCTGCTGGTACAAAAAAAACTTGATTGGTCGTATGATAGAGAACCTGCACCTTCAAAAATTCCGGGAGCAGCCTTAGAGTTTCCGTTAAAGTTTTTTGGAGAATTATCTCATATACAATTACATATTAATAACGCTCTTTGTGTAGCTACGTGGAAAAACGGCATAACAATGAAAACATTTGTTCATGCTTCAGAACCTGTCGGGTGGTTTGTTTTTGAAAATCTTCCTGATTCGTTACTCCCACATTTAGTGGCACCATCTTATCAAATTGCACAAAATTTAGCACCTAGTGATGTTGTCGGAGGTCAAGATTTAAGACGTTTGAATTATCAACAAGGATCAATCATCAACGACCGACAATCTATTCATTATCATCAACAAGGTTGGGGCGATTTTTATTACGACGTGTCTGTGAAATGGCAACAAAATGGATCTACATTGTTAGGCGTTTGGAGTATAACATCTTCATTGTGTGAAGAATCTTCCGAAGATCTTGTCTCAAAAGCCATGCAACGAAACATCTATCAAGATTATCAAAATCATTTGAATTATTGGAATCAATATTGGCAAAAATCTTCCGTTTCGCTTCCTGATTCTATTCTACAAAAACAATATGATTTGGAAATGTACAAGTTTGCTTCTGTAACGCGAGAAAATTCTTATCCTATTTCGCTACAAGCAGTTTGGACAGCTGATAATGGAAAACTACCTCCATGGAAAGGTGATTTTCATCACGATCTGAATACTCAAATGAGTTATTGGTGTACCTATATCGGCAATCATTTGCCGGAAGGATTGGGCATTGTTAATACGTTATGGAAACAACGAGATGTGTACAAGAAATACACAAAACAATATTTTGAAACAGAAGGATTAAATGTTCCCGGTGTTGCAACATTAATGGGGGAGCCTATGGGTGGTTGGATTCAATATGCTCTTTCTCCCACTTGTGCAGCATGGCTTTCTCATAGTTTTTATCAACATTGGAAATTTTCGGCTGATACTGTTTTCTTAGAGCAACAAGCTTACCCGTTTCTGAAAGATGTAGCCCTTTATTTGGAACAAATTTCGGTGATCAACGAAAACGGTATTCGTCAATTGCCGATCAGTTCCAGCCCTGAAATTTTCGATAACTCCATAAATGCTTGGTTTACAACGATGACTAATTATGATTTAGCGTTGATGCGCTTTTTGTTTCAAGCAACTTCTGAAATGGCAAAAGTGTTGAATTTGAACGAAGAAGCTGAACATTGGTCGAAAATTTTTCAACAATTGCCGGATTTTGACACAGATTCTTCCGGATCATTAACGTTTGCCAAAGGTTTTCCTTATCATCAATCGCATCGACATTTTTCGCATGCTTTGGCAATATATCCTTTGGGATTATTGGATGTTCATGACGGAGATCAATCAAAACAAATTGTTGAATCCACTTTACAACAATTAGAATCATTTGGAACTGATGGATGGACCGGTTATTCTTTTGCGTGGTATGCCAATATGCAGGCTCGTGCTTTGCATGGCGATAAAGCAGCTGATGCCCTTCGGTCATTTGCAGAATGTTTCTGTTTACGTAATTCTTTTCACGCTAATGGCGATCAAAATCAATGTGGAAAATCAAAATTTGATTACCGCCCCTTTACATTAGAAGGTAATTTCGCTTTTGCGTCTGCCATTCAAGAAATGCTTTTGCAAAGTCATTCGGGAGTTATTCGCATCTTTCCGGCTGTTCCCAACGATTGGAAAAATATTTCATTCCGTCAACTACGTGCTGTCAATGCTTTTTTAATTTCAGCGCAAAAACAAGATGGAAAAATTAGTCAAATTGATATCTTTGCCGAAAAAGGTGGACGTTGCCGTTTGGCTTTACCCGATTTAAATTTTTCTATTTCGGGCAATTCTCAACCATCAACATTGGAAAATAATGTGGTGGTGTTTAATATGAAAAAAGGTGAAACCATTCAATTAACATTTTAAATAATTGAATAGAAAGTATAAATGTTGAACAACAAAAATAAGATCAGTTATTCTTTTATGAATGACCATTTTTTGAAAAACTATTGATATTCATTGTTTTCAAAAAATCATACAAAGGCTTTCAAAGATTTTATACTTTTTTGATGATGGGTTGGTGTGTAATTGTTTTAACATTTTTATGACTGTTTTGGATGAAAAATGTTGTTATGAACCGTCTCACGATGATTTTTTTATACTACTTTTGCATCATAATTATTGAATAACTTATAATAAAATTTTATCTATGAAAAAAACTATTACGCTATCCAAAATGTGGATTCAAAAAATGTTTGCAACGATGCTGTTGTGTTTGACTTTCGGGATTTTGTCGGCTCAATGGACGCCAACTTCTTTTCCGGAAAACGAATTTCCCTACAAAATCACCAAATCATCTGACGGAACGTTGATGGTAACTACTTATCCCGGAACGGGCGGTTATATTTACATGTCTAAAAATCAAGGATCAACATGGCAAATTGCCGATGTAGAGGGAGCTGTTTATACCTCGATAGCCAACATCGGCGACACCTTATTTTTTGGCGGGCGCGGATCCAAAGTGGCACGAACAGCCGATAATGGAACTACTTGGGAATTATTTAGTTTCGAGCAAATTTATAATGCTCCCGATGACGATATGTATGCCTTAACCTATCACAACAACAAATTGTATGCTGCTGTTTTTGGTTTAGGTATTTGTTATTCCGAAGATAGGGGAGAAACGTGGCAAGAAACTGACCGTGAATCGTTAATAGTATCTTATCAGGTGGACGGACGCAACACCTATACCATGCAATCGTTTAAAGGAAAATTGTATGCCATCGGTGCCAACGGCATCTGGGTTTTGAACGACAACGATCAAACATGGACGTTGCAACGCGAAACTTGGTTCTCCGGTAATTCATTGATTCATAACGATAAATTGTATATCAGCTATGTTATCCAAAATGGTGAAAACGGTATAGAATTTACCGAAGACGGAGAAACATGGCAACCCATTCCCAACAACGACAGCCTGCCTTCGTTTGATATTCGCGGATTTCAATCTGATGGTGAAAATATTTTTGTCGGAACCTTCAGTGATGGCGTTTATTATACACCGGATGAAGGTGTTACCTGGATCGAAACCGAAGATTGGCCGCCCTATTATGAAGTCCCCGGTGTGGTTACTTTTTTGAGTATTCCGATGGATTTCTGCTTTTTAAACGGAAAAATTTTTGCCCTTTCTTATGAAATGGGCGTCTACAAAATGAA
>JAQUSR010000096.1 GCA_028710155.1 Bacteroidales bacterium
TACAAACATTCCAAAATGCACTCGGATGCGACAGTGTAGTAACCTTACACTTGACCATCAATGCAAGTGAAACTTACGAATTGGCAGCTACCGCTTGTGATTCATACATCTGGAATGATGCCATCTACACCGAAAGCGGCGATTATGTACAAACATTCCAAAATGCACTCGGTTGCGACAGCGTAGTAACCTTACATTTGACTATCAACGCATTGCCTGATGTAGCCATCGAAGGTGTAACCGAAATTTGTTTCGGTGAAACCACCACTTTGACAGCCACAACAGCTATCAGCTACTTATGGTCTAACGGAGCTACTACACAAAGCATCGAAGTAAGCGAAGCAGGTGACTATACGGTAACTATTACCGATATTAACGGATGTAGCAATAATGCTACGGCTACGGTTACGGTTAATCCGTTACCGGAAGTCAGTATCACCGGTTCGACTACCATTTGTTACGGATCATCTACTGTTTTGACAGCTACTGAAGGTATCAGCTATTATTGGAATAATGGAGCCGTAACCCGCAGCATAACAGTTGTTGAAGGCGGCGAATATTCTGTAATAGTTACAGATGCCAACGGATGTAGTAATAGTGCAACAGTAACTGTTATTGTGAATCCGTTACCGGAAGTAGCCATCGAAGGCGAAACCGCAATTTGTTTCGGTGAAACGACTACTTTGACAGCCACAGCAGCAGTTAGCTACTTATGGTCTAACGGAGCAACTACACAAAGCATCGTAGTAAGCGAAGCCGGTAACTATACAGTAACCGTTACCGATGTTAACGGATGCAGCAATAGTGCAACGGCTGTTGTGATTGTGAATCCGTTACCGACAGTAACTATCGCCGGTATTACCGACATTTGCGAAGGCTCAACGACTACGTTGACAGCTACACCAAGTGCAGCTTATCTGTGGAGTACAGGAGCAACTACGCAATCGATTACAGTAAGCGAAAGCGGAATCTATAGTGTAGTAGTTACCAATAACAACGGATGCAGCAATAGTGCAGAAGTAACAGTAACCGTTCACGCATTACCTGAAGTGAGCATCAGTGGAAATACCACCATTTGCAACAACGAATCTACTGTTTTAACGTCAACACCGGGAAGCAGCTATCATTGGAGCAATGGAGCTACTACACAAAGCATCACCGTATCGAATGCAGGAACCTATGCTGTTAGTGTTACTAACGAAAACGGATGTATAGGTAACGCTTCAGTAACAGTGGTAGTGAATCCTATTTACTATCAAGAATTTTCAGCTACTGTTTGCCAAGGCACACCTTACAGTGGACATGGTTTCAATGTTGGAACACCTGTAGCAGGCTCATTTGAATATATCAACGATATGCAAACCGTTAACGGATGTGATAGTATCACAGTCTTGAACTTGACCGTTATAGCATTACCTGAAGTAACGATCTTGGGCGACTTTGAAATTTGCAGCGGAGAATCTACCGTTTTGACGGCAAATGTAGCTAATGGAATGACCTATACTTATCTGTGGAATACCGGAGCAACATCCGCCACTATTATGGTAGCACCTGCTACAACGCAGAACTACTCTGTAACAGTGAACAATGCATACGGATGCAGCTCTTCAGCAGAAGCATTAGTAATGGTAAATCCATTACCGAACATCACTATCAGCGGTGAAACGTTAATTTGCCAAGGCGAAAGCACGACCTTGACAGCTAGCGGAGCCGGAGCTAACGGAACCTACGAATGGAGCAATGGTCAAACCACTGCAGCCATCACCGTATCTCCAAGTTATACTTCGGTTTATACAGTTGTAGTAACCACTGAAAACGGTTGTGTCTCCTCTGAAGATGTAGTTGTATCTGTACAAGATGCACCGGCACCGAGATATTTAGTAGCATTCGGCATCAACAATCATATCGTCCTCAATTGGAACGGTAACGCTGATTCTTATAACATCTATCGTAATGATGAATTAATTGGATCCACCAGCTTCAATGATTACGAAGATGAAGATATCGATCTTAATACAACCTATTGCTACTATGTGATAGGTATCTATGGAGAGACCATGTGCGAATCAGAACCTTCTAATACTGCTTGTGCATCTAATACATCAACGCTTGAAGTTGAAGCAGAAGCTATCAACGTTTACCCGAACCCGGCTGATCAATTCATCACCGTGGACGGTAATAATATGAACATCGTTGAAATGTACAACAGCTTAGGTCAAAGAGTGGTTTCGAAAGCAGTAGAAAACAGCGATGCTTCTACACTCCGCATCGAAACACAAAACTTTGAAACAGGTATGTATATCATCCGCATCAAAACTAATGACGGATCGATCATCAACAAACGCGTGATTATTGCACGATAGTGAAAACTCGGCGAGTAATCGCTGAAAAATAAAAGCCAGAAGCCACCTGATTTTCGGGTGGCTTCTTTTTTTTCGTATGAAAAAAAATGAAAAAAATATAACTTTGCACCCTAAAAAAATGGATATACATTATGGATATTGTAATTTCAGATTTTACCAAAAAGTATGGAGCGCAACGCGCTGTTGACAACATCTCTTTTACCGTGAAAACCGGTGAAATTCTTGGATTTCTAGGTCCTAATGGTGCCGGAAAAACCACAACAATGAAAGCCATCACCACCTATTTGAAACCTACCGATGGCGATATTATGGTCGGAAAATATTCCGTTTCGCGACAACCCGAAGCCGTGAAAAAACTTATAGGGTATCTGCCTGAAAACAATCCGCTGTACACCGAAATGCCGGTGGTCGATTATCTTCTTTTTGTGGGAGAATTGCAGGGTATTGCCAAACAAGACCTCGATAATCGTGTTTTGGAAATGATCGATATTTGTGGCTTGGAAGGCGAAAAACACAAAAAAATCAGTGAATTGTCGAAGGGATACAAACAACGGGTCGGTTTAGCTCAAGCATTGATCCACAATCCGCAAGTGCTGATTTTGGACGAACCGACTACCGGTTTAGACCCCAACCAAATTGTAGAAATTCGTGAACTGATCAAGAAAATAGGACGCGAAAAAACAGTTATTCTAAGCTCTCACATTTTGGCGGAAGTGGAAGCTACTTGCGACAGAATTATTATCATTAACAAAGGAAAAATTGTTGCAGACGGTTCCGCTAACGAACTGCGAAAAAAACTTTCAGGGAAAAATATCTTACGAATTTCGCTCGAAGATGCCGATCCTAACGAAGCTTTTGAAGCGTTGAAAACCGTTTCCGGTGTTGAAGTAGTGGACTTTTTGACCATGAAAGAATCGAAATTCGAACTTCAAATTGACGATGGCGTGAATCCGTGTCGCGACATTTTCCAACTTTGTGTCGATAGAAAATGGGTGCTCACCGAAATGACACCCGTAGAAACAAAATTAGAAGACGTTTTTAGAACTTTAACAATGTAATCAATTAAAAATCAATAAACCATGAAAAATATTTGGATTATCACCAAAAAAGAATTGTCCGGCTTTTTTGATTCACTGATGGCTTACATTATGCTGATTGCCTTTTTGGGGTTCAGCGGGCTTTTCACGTGGCTCTATTTAGCCGACATCTTTCTCATCAACCAAGCAAGCATGATGGCTTTTTTTGCAGTCGCTTTTTGGACATTGTTTTTCTTTATTCCCGCTATGACCATGAAGTCGTTAGCCGAAGAAAATCGTACCGGAACGTTGGAATTTCTACTCACAAAACCCATCTCGATTACGCAATTGATTGCCGGAAAATTTTTGGCAACGTTGCTTTTAATCGTCATCGCTCTTGTTTTGACGTTACCTTATTATATTACCATTGCCTCCATCGGACAAATTGACCATGGTGCCGTTTGGTGCGGCTATTTCGGATTGATTTTGATGAGTTGTGCTTACATCGGCATCGGAGTTTTTGCCAGCAGCATCTCAAACAATCAAATAGTAGCATTTTTAACCGCATTAGTCATCGGCATATTCTTTCATTTCCTCTTCGGATTGCTCTCTTCGCAGTTTACCGGTTTCTTTAGCTCGCTATTCAACTATTTGGATGCCGGTTATCATTTTGAAAGCATGGCACGCGGAGTCATCGATTCAAAAGATGTTGTCTATTTTTTGTCGATTGCCTTTTTAGGTTTGACGGGTGCCAAAATTTCCATTGAAAAAAAACAGTTGTAAAAGTGCATTGAACGAATAATTTAAAAATTAAGTAAAATGAAAAAGTCAAGAAGTCTTACAACATATATTCTGCTAATCGTTGGACTAGTGATACTTATCAATATTATCTCTGAACGATTTTTCTTTCGTTGGGATTTGACGGCTGACCATCGCTATTCGTTAAGCCAAGCTACAAAAAACATTGTCAAAGATTTGGATCAAATGGCAACGGTAACTGTATATTTTACTGAAGATTTACCGGCTCAATATTCCAATGTTCGCAACGACATCAAAGATCTTTTGATCGAATATTCCAACCGCGCTCACGGCCATTTGGATTTTGAATTTATCAACCCCAACGAATCGGAAGCGATGGAAAAACAAGCAGTCGGCGAAAAAATTCAGCCTGTGGTGGTCAATGTGCGTGAAAAAGATCAGGTGAAACAACAACGGGCTTATATGGGAGCCGTAGTGAAAGTAAACAACGAAAAAGAGGTGATTCCTTTGATTCAATCGAGCGAAGGACTAGAATATCAATTATCTTCAGCGTTGAAAAAATTATCGGTCTCCGATAAACCAAAAATCGCATTCCTCACCGGTCAAGGTGAACAGACTCAAAACACCATGCAACAAGTGATGCAACAATTGTCGGTTTTATACGATGTTTCGGCAGTCGAATTGACCGATTATTGCGATTTACGCAATTTCAAAACCGTTATGCTGGTGGCACCGGTCGATTCGTTTTCGCAAGGTGCTTTTAACGCATTGGACAAATATTTGGATAACGGTGGTAATATTGTCATTGCCATCAACCGCGTTACGGGCGATTTTTCAACCGCTCAAGCCGTTGGTTTGACCACCGGATTGGAAGGTTGGTTGGCGGACAAAGGTATTTTAGTGGAAGAAAATTTTGTGATTGATCAACAGTGTGGCTCTGTGGGTGTCGAAGAAAATATGATGGGTTTCAAAGTACGCACCAACAAGCCGTTTCCCTATTTTCCGTTGTCGAGCAATTTTGCCGATCATCCGGCCACTAAAGGGTTGGAACAAGTTTTCTTTCCGTTGGTTTCCAATATCGTTTATGAAGGTAACGATGCCGATGTTGTTTTCACATCATTGGTGAAATCGAGTGCTAAAGCCGGTTTGCAAACGCCGCCGCTCACTTTCGAAGTACAACGAAATTGGACCATAAATGATTTTCCAATGAAAGACCTCACTTTAGTAGCATCGTGGGAGAAGGGGATGAGCAAAATAGTTGTTTTTGGAAGTGGAAATTTTGCCGTTAATCAACAGGGACAACAAGTTCATCCTGATAATGTTAGCTTATTCACCAACGCTATCGATTGGCTTTCCGATGATACCGGTTTGATTGAATTGCGAACCAAAGGTATCACCGCCCGTCCGTTAGACGAGTTGGAAGATGGAACAAAAACATTGCTCAAATGGCTGAATTTTCTCTTACCCATTGTTTTGGTGTTGATTTACGCATTATTGCAATCGCAAAAACGGAAGTTCCAACGAATGAGGAGAATGCACCCGCGTCAATTGTAATGACGTTTAAATAATCAACCAATTATTCAAAATCAATACGATAGAAATCAAATTAAAATTCAGGGTTGCTCATAAAAAAAACGTCATCAATCGATGACGTTTTTTTAGATCTATAGAGCAGAAAACTATTTGATATTGGGTTCTTCTAAACCGAGACCTTTTTTCCTGTCCCAAGCTTTAAGAACAATACCTAATACAAAAGCTGCAACGCCAAGACAAGCCAACATGACTAAAGGCCAAGTGTAGTCGAATTGTGTAGGATCGGTAACGCCGATATTGGTTTTATCCAATACTTTTCCAATCAGCATCGGGAAGAGCCATAAACCGATATTTTGAATCCAGAATATCAGTGCATAAGCCGAACCGATTACTTTTTGATCCACCAATTTTGGAACGCTGGGCCACAAAGAAGCAGGAACCAATGAAAAAGATGCTCCCAAAACCAAAATGGTGATGTAAGCTACGATAACACCGCCGATAGCACTTCCTTGCATCATCGGTAAAACAAAAGCAAAGGTGAGGTGACAGAGAATTAACAACAACGAACCGAACATCAACATAGTAGCTGCTTTTCCTTTTGTATCCACAACTTTTCCGAGAATAGGGGTGATGCCTACAGCCAAAAGCGGAAATACGGCGAAAATGGTTTCAGCCGATTGACGCATATAGCCCATGTAGCAAAATACGATTAATCCGAAAATAGAGAGAGATAATAAACCAAATTTTGCCGTTTTGTTTTTCAAAAAGTTAAAAGCAAAAGCACCGGCAGCCACAATCAACATAATGATGTATTGAATAATGGTTACGGTATCGCTAGCCCAGAATGAACCTGCTTCAGGTTGAACAAAAGTCAGGTTGCATTGCAACATATTAACGGCATATTTTTGGAACGGGAAGATGGCAGAATAATACAAAACGCACAATAAAGCCACTAACCAGAAACCACCGCTTTTTAAAATGGTTCCAATATCAGAAATTTTGAAAGGATCATCTTTTTCTTCTGCTTCGCCGGTTTGTGCATCCAATTTCTTATCCATGAAGAAATAAACGATGAACATGATTAAGGCAATCATCAACAAAACCACACCGAAAGCTACCGAACGAGAAACATCAACTTGTCCGCCCAATTTAGCAAAAAATGGCGAGAAGATCATGCAAGTGGCTACGCCCAAACGTGCCAAAGCCATTTCCGATCCCATTGCCAAAGCCATTTCTCTTCCTTTAAACCATTTGACAATACCACGAGAAACGGTAATACCGGCCATCTCAACGCCGCAACCGAAAATCATAAAACCAACGGCTGCCACTTTTGCAGAGGCGGGCATCGCTCTATAAAACGGTGAAATTCCCAATTCATCAAAAAGAGGAATGTAATTCAAATTGTTGGTAAACCAAGCCTCTAATCCGCTTCCTGCAAAGCTGTCGGCAACAGCATACCATTTAATAAAGGCACCTACCAACATCACTATACCCGATAAAATGGCTGTAAAACGAACACCCATTTTGTCAAGAATGATTCCGGCAAAGATTAAAAAGAAAACAAATACATTTAAAAATGTTTCAGAACCTTGCATCGTGCCGAAGGCGGTAGAATCCCATCCGCGGGTAGATTGCATAAGATCTTTGATAGGAGAGAGGATGTCCATAAAAATATATGAACAAAACATGGCTAAAGCCAATAATAAAAGCGCTGTCCATCGTGCAGCTGCTGAGTCTCTTAAAACTTGATTCATAAATGATTATTTTAATAAATAAATTTTTTTTATTATGTTGTGCAAAGGTCGTAAAAAATGAATTACTTTTCCTGTTTTTCCAAAATAATCTAACAAATTGATTGTTTTGTCTTAAACCGATTTATTTAAATAATGATGCCTATGAAAGAGGTTTTTTTATCTTGAAAAATGACGTTTTATGGAGTCGCCGTGTGATGAAAAACAAAAAATATTTTTTTTAAAAAAGTTGAGGTTTATAAATATATTCAATTACCTTTGCCGGACTTTTTAATTATAGTATCAATGAACATTTTTATTGGAAGCTTACCTTATTCTACTAAGGATGGCGATTTAGAACAATTGTTCACTCCATACGGAGTGGTTGAATCAGCAAGAATTATTTCTGACAGATATTCTGGAAGAAGTAAAGGTTTTGGTTTTGTCGAAATGCCTGATGCAGAGGCTGCAAAAAAAGCAATCGAAGAACTTAACGGCTCAGAATTAGGCGGACGTACCATCGTGGTTAACGAAGCTAATGAAAAACCTGCAGGTGAAAGAAGAGATAACGGCGATCGTGGCGGTTATCAACGCAGAAACAACGGGTACAACGACAGAAGAGGATATGACAGAAATTAATTTCAAAATATCTTATTTCTTTTAACAACAAAAAGGCAGTTTTTAAACTGCCTTTTTTGTTTATGATCAACTTTCGTTTTTTTATTTCGTCTTTTTTATTGATTCTTTTTCTTTTGGAAATCCAATCGTTTGCAATAAAATAATCTCTTGTTTTTCGGTGAGTTGTAAATATTTTGGCAAAGACTCATCAAATCCTCCGCCACGTGCCACCGTATTTAAACCCGCTGATGCGCAAAACAGATAAATGTTTTGTGAAATATAACCCGCATCGCAAAAAGCAAAATTCAATTGTCGTTCAGTGGCTTCTTTTACACGGGATTTGTTATACACCATCACCAAATTCAAACCCGCCGTTGGAACAAAATCTTGCGATCCGGTCATTTTGCTGATATCCTCTTTTCCTAATTTCATTAAAGTGTTCTTTTGAGGATGCCAAAAATAATATCCTTCTTTGGTAACTACGTAAATATCAATTTCTTGTCTATTCATGG